>JAYUWH010000108.1:0-12193 GCA_043753645.1 Bdellovibrionales bacterium | reverse complement strand
ATGAAAAACTAAAAAGCCTACGTTAAAAAACGTGGGCTTTTTTTTTATGGCAACTACTTATTATAAAAATCAGAAAAGCTAGTCACCATAGGTCCCTCAATGTTTTCCAAAGGGACCAGCAGTGTTTTTTGCTGTCATATAATCGCGAAGCTGGGGCTGATTTTGGCTTTCCGACACAGTTCCCCAATGCGGCAAAATGACTTAGCAATTATTTTTTGGTAACATGCGCAAAAGTAAACTTAGTTGGAATTGTAATGGAGGAACTAAAAATCTAGAAATTCGCTTTACATTGAAACGCTCTGTTTAGAATTAGCTTTCGATTTTGATCTTATCGATATACGAGCGAAGCTCGCCGATGCTTTCGCGAATGTCATCTAAGGCTCGATGCGAATTCATTTTTTTATATTCGAAATTAAATTTATTATTAAAAATAACTTTCCACGAACTAACATCAAGCATCCGGTAGTGCAGACGGGATGAAAACTTCAAAAAATATTTATCAATAAATAATCGATCTTGTGTAATAGAGTTCCCAGCTAGAATGGGACGCATGCGCGGATTAGTTTTACTTTCCGGAAAATGGCGATCGATCATATCGATAAGTCTGAACTCTGCATTCTCGGGATCCATGCCACTAGCTACTTTTGCGGTTAAGCCTGATTTTGCGTGATGCTGGGTATTCCACGCGTCCATCCGATCAAGATAGGCCTGCGGCTGCTTGATCACAGTTTCAAAAGATTCATATTCTTTGAAATTTAAATCTGTAATTATAACGGCGACTTCGATAACGACTTCTTTGGCGATATCAAGACCGGTCATCTCCATATCGATCCAAAATAGTTTTTCGACTTTATCTCTTTTAGGCTGAGTCACTTCCATAAAAATCTTTCTAAATTGGTCCTACTGAAAACCGTCCAGTGGCGCCACGTGAACTCGACTTGCTTTTTTAGGACCACAAGTTCTAAAAATACAAATTGGGCGACCAACGGGCGCAGAGGCGAAAACAGAGTCATTTGCCGAAAGGATATCTGCATTTTTGAAAGCTGGGCAGTCTTTTGACCTCCAAGATGTAATTTTTTTGCAGCAATAATACGCAAATCAGAATTAAAACTTGAAATTCCATCCAATTTCCATATATTTGGAACTTCGCTTTATACACCTAACGGGGTGGTAGTTAAGTTGGTTATAACGTCCGCCTGTCACGCGGAAGGCCGCGAGTTCGAGTCTCGTCCACCCCGCCATTTTTCTAAATCAGTCACATTTGCAAACATCGAAAAAGGTTTTTTCAAGTCATATCGCAGACTTCCGTTTTCTATTCTCGGGTTCGATAGTACCAAATTTACGATTTCGCGTTTTTCATCGGGAGTCATCGAAGGAAAGAGGGTTGAAGCTTGTCTAGCAAGTTCCATAAGCTGAACGCCTTGTTCAACGTAAGTAACTTTGCTAGTTCGAAGGGAAACTAATTGTTTCTCAATTTCCTGAAGCTCAGTATTCATCCTATCATTTTGCAAAGACCAAAACTCTGAATCAATATTGCCTTCTAACTTATCTTCGTAAGTTTTGTTAATCTTGTTTTGAACAGTTCGATAGCGACTTTCAAGTGTAGATAGCTGAACGTTGTGGTATTCGCTTTCTTGTTTATGGCTGTCTAGCAATGCCTGTTTCGTCCACTCGATGATATGTTCAGGGATTTCAATTTGCGAAAGGGCCTCGCTGATCCAGCCATCTACTTTTTCCTGCCGTACATAAGTAATTGAATCACATTTGCCTTTACCTGAAGCGCAATGATAATAAACATATTTAAGACCGGATTTTTTCCGTTTTTCTTGTGCTGTGATTGCGCACCCACAGTGGGCGCATGTCATTGTATTTACAAATGCAAAGTTAAATTTTGTCAGTTTAGATCGTTTTGCAAAACCCATTTTTATTTGAACATTTTCAAACAGTTGTTTTGCCACTAGGGGTTTATGTTTTCCCTTATACCGATTTCCATTCCAAATAAAATCTCCATAATAAATCGGATTAGATAAAATTCTTTGCATTTGGCTTTTGCAGAGTTCAGCTTTTGATCTCGTCGAGCGAAGGCCCTCTATGAACAATAATCGCTTAAGTTTTGAAAGGGAGTATTGGCCAGTTGAAGCAAGTTCGAAAGCCCTAGCTATTAATACGCCCTGATGTGGGTCTGGTTCGATTGTGTGATGTTGTCTGTTGTTAGTGTAACCCAGTGGTGCGCATGAAGGCCAAAGGCCTTGGGAAGCCTTCTGATTCATTCCTTTTTGCACTTCTTCGGAAAGATTATCAGAATAGTTTTTTGCCATAAGTACTTTTATGCCGTGAATTAACTTTTGGTGGGATTTCGAATCCCTTGATAAAATTTCATTTTCTTTCGCTAAATGAATCGATAAGTGATTCCAGTCAGAAGGATCTAGCAAATTATAGTCTTTTAAATTTCGATAAAGGCGATCTGTTTTTTCAACAAGAAGGTGCTGGATCTCTTCGTTTTCAGCCAGGTATTTGACCATAGTCTTGAATTGGGTCCGTCCTGCTGACTTTGCCGATTCCGATTCTTCAAAAACTTTAACTACAGAAAAGCCGCGCTGAACTGCGTATTCATTAAGATATTTTTTCTGAGCGGGAATTGAAAATCCTTCCCGCTCTTGTTCTTTTGATGATACTCGGACGTATATTACAGCTTTATTCGACATTGTGATTTAATTTTTCACTCCATAATTTTTCTACTAAAAACAATCTGTAGTTATTGATGGGATGGCGAAAACATTTGATTTGTCCATTGGTTGCCCAGCGACGAATCGTATCGGGGTGAACCGCCATTTGTTTCGCAAGCGCACTAACAGTTAACCATTTGTCTGCGGACTGCATAAACTCACCTAACGTTACAGAATCTTTGATATTCATATCTTATTCTCCTTTCAAAAACGAACCTAATTTTTAGTACGGGTTAAGAATTCAATTATATTACAGAATCGGCTTAAGAACTGGGTTTCGTACTTCGTGTAGACATTATCCAAGGCTGATAGCGTATCCGGGTTTAAGGTCATCGGTTCACCAGGATTTGTCATTATTGTTTCGAAGATGTCGGGTGCTGATTCGAACATGGAATGATCTATTTCAAGTTGACCCTTAGTGCCTTTTTTTACTAGTCGCTGTTCAAATTTGGGTGGGTTGAGTTTTTCTTTTAGAAATTCACTTTCAAAACGTAGGCATCTTCTTAAGCGAATGTGATAAATTGCTAACTGGCTTATCAACGCTGATCGTGTAGGCGTTGTGTCGCCAAACTCATCAGCAAAAAGATTATACGCTTCCTCATAAGTTATATCATCCATAGAAGTCGCGTATTTCGCAAAAATCCCGTGCTTATTAGAATTTTGACTTGAGATAGCCTTTCCCTCGTTTGTTCGCACACCACCCAACTTTCCATTGATGGGGCTTGTTTTCGACCGTTTATCTATTGCATCCATATTTTTTCCTCCTGTGGTTTAATGAACTCTTTTATTTTTGAATTGAAGAGCTGTGTTGGTTGGATAGTCCAATATTCGCAGCGAATCAGTTTTGCAAAGTCACGATCAAAATTACGCATTTGATTCATGCTTTTTTTTGCCGAGTAAAATCCGTCGCGAACAAGTGAATGTTTGAATGTTGAAAGCCGCAGTGCTTGCTCGGAGGTAATTACGACGTCGGTGAAACTGGTGTTCATTCCGGTCAAACCTTCAAAGTATGATGCACTTAAAATAGCAACTGGGATTTTTTCTATTGATCGATCGGGCAGCTTCTTTTTTGCCAATCGGAGTTCCACTCTACAAAGTGGATGTGGGAGATTCTCGAGCTTGGCCTTATCGTATATTTCAATTTTTTCGTCACCCTTGCCAATTATCAGGCCAGTACGACTTCCGCTTGTGTCGATAAAAGTTAAAGCACTTCTTTTGTTTTTAACATCTAGCATTTGAGTCAGGGATGCAAACGAGCAGGCAAAATCCAGATTTAAATCTATTCTTGTAACTTGGGCTTCGACGACTGATTGTTGTGGAACAACGGAGCTGATAAAATTAAAATAGTTTTGCCAAGTTTTGAATCTGTTGGGGTTCGAAATAATTCCTGTAATATTAGTTTCACCAAAACCAAGTTTTAAGTGAATTTGTTTTGAGTCTAAGCCGCAAGATAAGTATGGCTTGCGATCTTTCAGAAAAACCCGTTTAAGTGGAGCACCGATTTGTTTACAGTTTTCTCGGATTGTATCAGTTGAGATTGGGCTTATGAAGTAAGCATTAAGCTTATCAATTCCAGCTGTAACTACTTCAGGTTGCCTAGCGCTTGACGCTTGTTTATCACTTAATACCCTGTCGCTAGTGCATTTTAAGATTTTAAAGAACGACGTTAAAGTGCTTTGGCATTCACAAGCATTGATTGTATTGCACGTTGGGCATGGTTCTGAAACATTCATGGAACCAATAAATCAGAATATTAAGCGTATTTCCTCATACCCAATTAGCTAGGATTGGGTATGAGTCTTTGAATTCGCTAGGATGAGGCATTTTGAAATCTTCAAGTTGGGTCCATATGTTAATGGGGCCAAATATGTTCGGGTATCGAATGCAAAGGTCCATGAATCGTCGGACGTGGCTCCAATCATATTTCAAATCTGGATAAATTTTGTACAATTCATTTAGGTATGGCTTTACCTTGTTATGATAAGTGGCGTGGGATTCAATACGTTTTTTCTCTACTAATATATCAAGTGCATGGTGCGTTGGTTTTGATCGTTCCGAAATCACCCTTGCTATTGCACCTTTAGAAATTTCGAATACTTCGGCAAAAAGCAGCAAGTTTTTTTTGGAAATATCGCTTTTTTTTTCGTTCTTCTTATTCGCTGCATATGCTTTGAATGCGGCTACCATATCTTTGAACTCTTGATGGATCTGGAAATAGGAATACTGACGCGCTTGCCTCTTTGTCTGCCCAAGCATTGCATTCTGAAGCATTTTAATGCTGGCTTTGGCATTAATTGATTCCTCAGTGCTTCCGTACGCTGCCTTTTCTCTGTATACGTGAAGCTTTCCTGTGGCCCAGCGAGAATTTAAGTACGTTGGACAAAGCTGAACGAGTTCGCAATATGAATTCCAAGTTGGCTGGACCAAAAAAAGGCATTCTCTGTAAGCTAACTTTGCTCTTATTCTCGGCAAAGCCAGCTCACTTACTTTTTCCATCACATATTTGCTTTCATGTTCAAGAAAGCCTGCTTGATCTGCAAAGAGCTTCACATTGGTGTTTCTAGGTATCATACACTCTCGTAATTGGTCAGGAATGGATTTGTCCTTCAGCGCGCTAGCAACTAATTCGGTATGATCAAAATCATTGATTTGCAATGGGAAAGACCTTTTGATTGCTTCGGTTTCTAAACTACAATCTTTACCAGCTCGGGCTTTTTCAAGTAGTTCAATGAGTTTTCCATAATCAAGAAAGTCATAAAGTTTTATTAAGCGCAGTCGTTGTTGGATATAACCGCTAAGATTTTCTGTGGTATCGGGTATTTCTAAAGGTAATCTGCAGGCGGTCATTTTATGATCTTTACGCCACCAAATACCACCGCTTAGTTTTTCGTTCCGACGCATCCACCACGGTTTCGACTTATCAGCTTCGCTATTATCAGCAATCGTACAGGAATCTTGTGTAATTGTATCTTGCATGACGTTGCTTGTACTTGCATTAGCGTGGGTTATCATCAAAAATTGTTTGATAAGAATTACTGAGGAGCTCTGTGGCTAAAGCTAGAAGTATAAGCAAAGTTAGAAAAAAAAGTGGCTGGAATGAATTTAACACATTCAGTAAACTGATCTATCCATACTTAGAAGAGCAATTAGGTTATCCACCACGAAAAAGTGAGGCATTTGACGAGCAGACTTGGGTTCGAAAGCGTGGCGAGACTTCAGGCCCCTACGATGGTGCATTTAAAGACGACAGAGGTGTCGTTGTATTAATTGAAGCGAAACGACAGGATAAACCAATTGGCCAAGCAGAAATAAAGCAGGCCTTCGATTATTGCCTAGGCGAAACATTTCCGATCCCACCGCCATATGTGCTTGTATCAAATGGAATTACCAATCAGTGGTTTAGGAGAAATAAAGCCGGTAACGGTGAGTATAGTTACAATACTTGCGATGAAGTCGCATGGAAAAAAGCTAAAAAAGAGAGCGGATCGGGGGAGTTAACAGAACAATTATCCCTAAAGGAGTTAACCAAGATTCTATCGAAATTACGCAAAACTGTTTATAAAGATTTAGTGCAAAGCTATTTTCCCGAGAAATTTTCGTTGAAAAAGAATAAGCTTGGTCGGAGAAAAAAAGGATTTGAGGAAGTATTAAAAACAAGAAAAACTTTCGTGGATTCAACGCTAGCGGATGCAGATGAAAAGAAAGCTATTCAGTTTGTTTTATCGAGCATTGCATTATCAATTACTCTAAAATTTCTTTTCATTAAAATTGCTGCAGACAGAAGAAGCGAAGTTTTCCCAAAAGATTTATCGAAAAAAATTAAAATTCTCGCCTCGGCTTACCCTGGAATCTTGGTGGCAAAACCCTACGATGTATTGGACTTCTCTAAGGAATGCGAGGAGATTGTAGTTCGACTTCTAAGGCCCGTTAGTATTCTTCAAGGTTTAATATTTGAAACCTCAGATAACCCTATTGGCGATATCTGGGACGGATTGGTAGAATCAGAAGAGCAGGATTTACAAGTTGAGTCTCTCGGGAATGTATATACACCTGATGAAATAGTTAAAGCCATGGTTAATTCCGCCGAAAAGAGTCTTGGTGATTGGCGGGGCAAATATATTTTAGAACCATCATGTGGATCAGGCCATTTTGTAAGGGAAATTTATAAGCGTCTTAGGGATACCTATTTAAATTCTGAAACAGCTGCAACGCTAACGCTTTCCCAAGCACATATCATGGCTATGAGCCATTTGCGTGCGATAGATATAGACCCATTTGCAGTGCAAACAACGCAACTTGGAATGTTTCTTGAGTTATATAGAGAACAAGATGTGTGGCGTGAGCTTGCTCCAAAAGGGAAATTTAATTTTTCAAAAGTGGTGGATAGAGGAGACTTTTTAGAAACCGGATTGTTTTCAAATTTGAAAGATTTTACACCAGACCTGGTAATCGGTAATCCGCCTTACGGAATCAAAGTTTCCGATGAAATAAAAGATCAATTTGGGCTTGGCAGTGATGATTCGTATGGTTGTTTTATTATTCGGGGACTGGATTTGCTAAAAGAAAACGGCTGTTTGTCATTTGTTGTCAGCAATACATTTATGACCACCAAAACCCATCAAGAATTGCGAGCTGGAATTTTTAGTCGTTCAGATATAGTGAAGCTACTGCAACTGCATCGAGCTGCATTTAAAGGTCGTGATGTTTTTTGCTGTTTGATAGAGCTAAAAAAGGTAAGTGAAGCAAACAGAAACTACTTCTATAAATTTTGCGATGCCTGGCCAATCCATCCTAAAACTGCGCAATATCTAACTGTGCTTGAAGAATACTCTTCAGGGTTGAAAGCTGTACTTTCAGCCGATCAATATTTTGAATATCAAACAAATGCCAACCTAGCTTTTCATAGAAAAAACGCTCCGCACGCTAAAGAACTAGAAGAGTGTTTTAATAATTTAAATTTTATTGGGCAGCGGCAGCTGGTGCGAAACCAAAAAAACTCGCTACCTATTCATGGTGGTAGTTCAAGTCTTTTTCCTTTGGTAATCGATGTGGCATGTCCAAATGTGGCAATAGAAGTTCAAGCCACCTTCCCATTACTTGGAAACATTGATTGCATCGAGATAAAAAGGGCGGAAAATAAGTCTGTGAAAACAGTGAAACTTTGGCAGATTGCAAGGGTCTTTCAAGGGTTGTGTACGTCCAGTGACGAAGAGTTTTTACGAAAGACTCCAGGTGTTGTACCAAATGCGCGGAGAAAATATATCAAGGATGTAGATTTAGATTTAACAATTTCAAATGAGGAGCTAATTCAATTAACTGAAGACCAGAAGAAAAATGGTATTCAAGTTTTAGATAAAACAAAGACAAAGCATTTTGTTCCGTTTGATAAAGGCGGTGAGCAAGATATTGAGGCCGGTGATCTACGTGCGTATTGGTCGACCGTCGATTATTGGATTGATTGGTCGAAGCAAGCTGTAGATGAGCTAAAGCGTAGAAATGCTTTGCCTGTTGGTACGCCAAGAAAACCCCGATTGCAAAATACACAATTCTACTTTATGCAGGGAATTAGGTTTTCACCAGCTGGGTTATACGCACCAATGTTTGAAGTTAGTTTTGGCGGGGTTCCAGGTCATAAAGGAAGTATAATACTTCCATGTCGTGAAGAGCTAACTGCTTATCTATTGCCAATACTTTGCTCTCCCGTTACCAGGTATTTGACTAAGAATTTTTTGCAACACACAGTTATGACGGAAATTGATGTAATTAAGCAGATTCCAATCCCAGTTCCTTCTCTTGATGAATATGAAGACTTGGTCAAAATTTCTCGCGAAATAATCGTTGCGAAGCAGAATAATATGGACTTTCAAGCTCTTGTTGAAAAATCTAACCAATTGGTGGCGAAGCTATTTATGGTAGAATCCGACATGAACGAAATTTTAACTTGGATGCGTCGTCGCTATCCTAATTTAGGACGAAAGAGGGGCGCAGAAGTGAAATTAGACTGATTGTTCAGATGGGGAATTATTTTTATTGGTTTTTGTGTTTTCAATAAAATCAATTTTATTGGAGAACCACCAATTAATTTTATTAACAATGTTCGCAGATGGATTCAGTAATTTCACTTCAAAGCTATCTTTTTCTTTGCTGACGACTTCCATATTAGTTTCATAACGGGTGCCATCTTGTGGCATAGATATTATTCCTTTAAATAAATTAAATCGAGGTTGCCCCTTAAGTCTTAGCGACGTTGCTGAAAATTCAATGCACTCCAAAACTCGATTACCCTGCGGGTGAGTGGACTCTTCTGATTTGCACTCAAGTACTAAAAAATTAGATTTAATATACTTCAAATTCATTCTCCCCGGAGTAATTCAAATTGCATGCTAAGGCCTTTCGTTGCAATACAAAAATGAAATAATCATGTATTCCGAAATGCGGATTATTAAGCAGAAAAACAATAGATTGCTGGTTTCGTCGGCAAGTCTGTTTAATTTTAGATCGCTCGGCATAAGTTGACTTTAGAGTATATGATTTATAAATTGCCTATTATTTAAGAAAAGGTTTTACCATGGAATTAACTGTAAATAAATCTTCGAAACTCAAAATTATAAAACGCTATCAAAATAGAAAGCTTTATGACACCCAGCAAAGCTGTTACGTAACTCTAGATGATATCGCAAGAATGATTCGAACAAATGAGGAGATCCTTGTTATAGATAACAAAAGTAAAAGTGATATCACTTCATCAACTTTACTCCAGATACTATTTGAGTCCGAAAAGCGCGCCTCTCAGTATGCGCCAATTTCAATTTTAAGAGATATTATCCAACATGGCAACGGAGGTATTTCTGGATACCTTTGTAAACTAGGTGCGTTTTCTAGTGATTTGTTGTCCAAACAAACATACGCAAAACATAGTGTCGACCACGTATTATCAGAAAATTCGAAAAGCATTCCACCACTAGGACTAAACTTAAATTTCACAACAGAAACTGATGCAAGTTCGAAGTCAGTAGCCGATAAAGCAATTCTTTTTGGAAGTGATAATGTGCCTGCGACCTTGCTTCCTGGTCATAAGCTTGAGTATTAGTAAAAGCATTAAATAAGTTCAGTAGTTATCTGATGACAGTGGACTAGTAGTGAACAATTAAATCAAACTGCTTTTGAGACATGAATGCACTTTTATAATGGTTGATGAATAATGCGAAAGGTTCGATACTCGTACCATTTGCACTGCCAATTTTTCCCATGAACAATTTCAAATAATTAGCTACGATTTTTTAATGAGGCCAAGTGGGTCTCGAACTACCAGAGTTAGTGATCTTCATTTGGTCGCGAAACATTACTCGATAAAAAGAACTAACACTGAATTTTACAGGAGCACTGATGAATCAGGGACAATATCAAACATTGAAACAATACGTTGGGGTTGACCTAATTGAGTTCATAGTTAACTTTCAACGTAAAATATTAGAATCTGATCAGTTAATTGATCTAGCGCTTAATCCCCAACAAATGTCTGTGTTGGATGCTCTAGACAGTCTCATTCAAACTTGCCGAATCAAATTCGTAACCGGCGGGGGATATGGCAACGATGTTCGGTTGATGTTACAAATTAGTGGCATTGATATCGCAAATTATTTTCACGGCCTACGAGCGCAGTCAGGTGGAACGGTCCTTGGCGTTAATCAAAACGCGGATAAAATCAAACAGTTTATTTGTGAACAGGCGCTTAGGTATTATCCGTTGCTGTTACTTCGTCCCATCGATGAACGAAATCGTTTTCATTTATTCTCGGTCGATCATCAGCTAGCAAGAAGCCTGATAGAATTAATTCAGAATGATGATCTTGGAAAACTAACTAACGGTAAACTGGATTTAGAGGCGAGTTTTGAAGTTAACGTCGATCTTGGAATTCAGGAACAAAGCCAAGTAATTTCTATGGCAGAGGTGTTGATCTGTCGCGCTTTTTCCAATTGTTGCGCTCGAATGAAGTACGAAGTAAGTACATTTTTGGCGGAAGTGGAAACGCTTATCGACAGACTTCGGTCGCTCGCAAATTTTAGTCGAATGGAATTTTCATCGTTCCTTGGGTTTAGAGGGTTATATTTCGACGGCTTTGAAGAGATTGATTTTGGCGATGCAATTGTTAGGCAGCTAAAATCGAGTTCGAATCCAGGCGCATTAACGGCGCTGACTTTTTCCACATACTCAGACAACAACTCTTACAAATCTATTGGTGCGATAGCTGAATTAAAGCACCAGACTAAGAGAATACCATTGGGAAAACACAGTGGTTCTTCAATCGATGGCACAGTTTATCGAGCTCAACAAGACTTTGCCGACCGTTTTTTGATGGCCATTGTTCTCCATTTAAAGAAAGATCGCGGAATCTCCCGTTCCGGAACCGACATCGGATTTCCACTTGGATTTTCCGGATTGAGCTGGTCCGAACGATATCCTCAGGAAATAATCACGCTCTCGAAGGCCGATATCGAACCCGTCAAGGAGTGGATGGGAAAGCTCGCCGATCCATCTGCAGATGCAGTTTCAATTGCTATTCGTAGACTTTTATTATGTGTCTACGAACGCGATAATCCAGAAGATGGTTTGATTGATGCCTTTATCGCCTGGGAGGCCTTGTTTACGGCCTCCTCAGAAACCACATTTAGAGTCACCGGCTCACTTGTGAAATACCTTTATCCAACTAGCGAGAGGGCTAATCAACTCAAGCGTCTAAAAAATCTTTACAATCTGCGTTCTAGTCTGGTGCATGGATCAGGGAGCAAGCTGTCACCCGAAAAAATTAGCAAAGCACGGCAGGAAGCCTTTGAGATTGCGCTCAGTGCATTAAGCAAATTGCTTAATGACCCTTGCATGCTGAAAATGAGACCAGAACAACGTACGGAAGAGCTTTTAATAGTTAACTGAGATAAAAACGCAGCAGATTAGCGTCGGCTTTTAAGCTAAACGGCACTCAACCAAGTTCGATACTCGTCCCATCCACCCCGCCATTTTGCCGCTACTGAAACTAGCGGCCTCAAGTGTGACACCCTCACAATTCGATTTTTCTGAAAATTTTAAATTGCCACTTTTCATACTCAGCGGCGCTGAGTATGGGGCCACCGCATGCCCAAAATTCAAAACTTTCCCTCCATTGCCAAAAGTCGTCCCGACATTCGGGACGTTTACTTGCGCGAGGGTGCAATCCAAAAAATATGACTGAACGAAGCTGCGATAAGCTGAGCCTCAAGTACTTCTGCGCGTCTTTTTGCCATGCCTAGATGGCTGCGCGACTTATCACTTTCCTTGATACTCTATGGATAATGGTTCCCGAAGTTCCATCGCAACAGTGCGTTCCTCCCGAGTTGCGGGATTCGGTTCAAGGCGCCCACCCAATTCGGTTCAAATCCGCCCGGCCAATTCGGTTCCATTGCGCCCAGCTGTTTCGGTTGGATGGCGCCCAG
>JAYUWH010000107.1:0-12253 GCA_043753645.1 Bdellovibrionales bacterium | reverse complement strand
AGCACCCGCAATCTAACCCAAGTGCATGATTTCATTGAAATGAGCATCCACACAATATCAGTCGCAAACCCGGAAATGAAGGCCCTTTACTAGCAAGGCCGCTCGATCGAAGATGTGGCAAGGCTGCTTGGTTTGTCGTTTTCAACAGTGCGCTGGGGAAGCCCAAAATTCTACAACTACGATTGCAGACCTTGTATAACGAAAAAAAAAGAGCACCAACCTCAGCCATCAATAATTTTTTGCAAATTAACTCGAGCGCGTGATTCATAACGACTTTGAAATTCTAAAGTCTGGAAGATTGGTGCTCGCTCGACGAACGCTCGCAGCACCTTCTTCCTTTTCGGCGAATAGATTAATCCTGGAACCCAACTATATTCGGCGCGGATAGCCGAATCGTATTCGAAAAATCGTGCCTCTTCGGCTCCTAAAATGGATAAATCGATATCAAGAAAATACCTTAGCGCCTGGTCGTTTTGTAAAGTGGGTTGATGTTGCTTTGTCGCCCTTATGTATTCGGCGATCTTTGACACGCGATCATTCGACAGCCCCAGCACAGAAGAATTACTCAAGAAATAGTCAGCACTGTCTTCTTCGTTCGATTTGGATTTAGGATCATATATGACATCGTGAAACCAAATAGCGAATTCGATATTTGTTCGGTCATCCTTTGAGACTTCTATGGTCTGAAGCTCAGATAGGCATTCTGCAATATGGGTCAAGTTGTGGTAAGCACGATGACCTTCTTGGTATTTTGCCGAAACGTCAGAGAACAGTTCTTCTAAATCCTTCGAATTGGCGTTCGGGAAAATTAAAAAAAATTGTCGTTTCAATTCAAACTGCAATGCCGTTTGAAAAACAGTCTTGGGTACGAATTGTTTTACAATATGAGTCCATCCTGGCGGACCCATCAGACTGCGAACTATGCTCGAACTTGTTTCTGAAAGATTTTTGGGCGGCATAAGAAAAACAGTGCAGAGATGCGGATTGATTTGGTCATTGATGTGTCGCATTCCGCGTTCATATTCAAAATCAGTTTCACCCCGTACTCCCCGCAATACAAAATCAGCACCATGAGTTGTCGCAAAGTCTACTAGGAACTGGCCAGTAAATGAAGTGACCGTTACATTATCGATGCCATGTAAAGCATCGCTCATCATTTTAAGTCGAGTGTCGAGCGGATAGTTGGACTTCTTTTGCGGATTGACGCTAATGGCAACCACGAGCTCGTCGAAGAGGCGAGCGCCTTCTTGGATCATCCAATAGTGCCCATTCGTAAGCGGATCAAAGCTGCCCGCATAAATGCATTTTCGATTTTTAGTTTTCACTTTGCACCTCATGCTTGAAAGGGCTGATTAAAATACTGCCGTCATAAGAAGTCGAAAGAATTTTTCCTTGATAGAATGCGACCGCAGTAACAAAATTTTTATGTTGGACGACTAAGTCGTGCTCGACATGGTTGGCTTCTTCTAGAAAAGTCAAAACTACTTTGTTATCTTCTCCGCCACTTAAAAAACTATTTTCGCAAAACGCTTTGATAGATCTTATTCCCTGGCCGTGAATTTTCTCGATTGAATCTGTAATTTGAAGTTCGATCTTCTTTGAACCGCCGCGAACGATCTTAATTTTCTTAATAGTCCCTTGGTTAGTTCCAATAAATAGATAATTTCCGTAAACAGAAAGGCTCCAAATTGGATCGAGTCCGTCATTGATCGAGGCAATCAGTCGGCTATCGGTACAGTCCCAAATCTTAAGATAACCATCTTCGCTAACAGTTGCGAAGAGTCCACCACCGAGATCTGCCATTTTCCAAATCCAATTTTCATGAGCTTGAAATTTGCTAAGAAGCGTACCTTCTGCCGACCAGAAGGCGACCAACCCCGAGGCATCGCAACTTGCGATACAACCTTGATCAAGTAAATGAACTATATTTAAAACGGTTGAATTATGGGCAGTCAGAGTTCGAATTTCCGAATAGGTGGATTCAGTATTTTTCTTCCATATTTTAATGGTCTGATCTCTCGATCCACTCCAGAGATAATTCTTCACTGATAAAATTGTGGAAATAGAATTTTGGTGTCCCAGTAACTCCGCTTCGGCGATAAGCCGATTGCCCTCATCTTTCCATATAACAATTCGCTTATCGCGTCCACAAGTTATGATTTTTCCATTGACGATAGCTAAATCCCAGATGTAACCGCTGTGGGGCTTTACGGCGCCGCTAATCCGCAATGAGTCTTTATGGATTTCTTCAACACGCCTATAAATCAAATCACTCCTAAGAACGTATTTCGTGCCCTCGACGATTTCAGCTCCGTCGTGCCATAATGAGTGATTGAACAAGAGAGCCATTCCAGACTCAGGGGCCACCATTAGAATAGGTTCGTTGGCGTCGTCATGACTTGAAAAAAATCGCGTTGCTCCACCTTTGAAAGCAGATTGGTCGTTGAGATAAACAAGAACAGTAAGAAAAGATTTTTCAGTTTCGCTTCTGTGAAAAACACCGTCTTGGTGGATGAAGAATGCTTCGCCTTGACTATATTGGCAGAAGCGAAACCGCGGGTTAATTCCCTGAAATTGCCATCGATCGCCATCTTCATCGACGATGATCGCGGGTGCAGAGTTCGATATTCTAGCGCAAAGTTTTTCTGCAAAGTGGTCGTCATCGACCACTTTGCGCTGATTATTTCGGTAAGAAGGCGGATAGGATGAAATGGGAGACTGAAAACCAAGTTTCTCAACGAGCTGAATCAGCGCTTTGGTTTCGTTTATTGACAGTAGCGATTTTATTTCGACGTAGCTTGAATCGCCAATTTCTGGAATCCGAATTATTCTAGTTTTCGGCGACTTTTGTTCGGCAGAAAGTGCGGTGCTTAAATTAAAATTGGAGCTTCGTTTGAGGCTTTCAATGTTAAAATTTGGCATTTGCATGGACCACCTTGACTCTTGCTTCAAAGGATAACATATTTAAGTTGGTTAACCAACCAATAAATGAGGTGTCTTAAATTGGGTCGTCATAAAAATACAGACTTAAGGCAGAAACAGATTATAGAGGGTTTTGCGGAGGCTATATCTGAGGTGGGCTACGCAGGTGCTTCTATCGCGGTCATTGCTGAAAAAGCCAAATTAACACCTGGCTTGCTTCACTATCATTTTAAAAGCAAAGAGGAGATCCTGAAGTCGCTGATTAAAGAAATGAGCGCCTACATCTCTGATCGAATAGACCTGAAACTTGAAGCGATAAAAAAACCAACGCTCGTCAACCGAATGGCACAGGTAATCGGTGCTTTTTTAGACTTGGATTCAGGTTCTAATTTGATTTTTGTTAAATGTTGGACCATTATTTTTGCTGAAGCGGCTACTAATAAAAAAGTACGGGACTTAGTTCATCAGGGTTTGATCGAACAACTCAATGAGATCAAAAAAATCGCTCAAGAAATTCGAAACGATGATAAAAAGAGGTCGGTTGATGAATTGGCGTCTTTGATACTAGCGTCAATCCAAGGCTATATTCTAATTGGAACCGTCGCTCCCGACCTGATCCCTCGAGGCTCAGCATCTAAAATGGTGAGCTCAATGCTATTAGGTTGATATATTTAAGATGCCCAAATGATGGCGGCAATTCGAAATTCCATAAGCTAAGTGCGTTGATTTTGAAACAGAACCCTAAAATTACGATTCAAAAATTTGCATGAGAATTCGGTTACCAAGTCCAACAACCTGCAAATTGTTCTGCTTATATTTATAGGTTGTTGAAAACACTGGACCGAAAAATGAAAAATCATAACGAGTCGATCCAAATTTTAGGAAAAAAAATGGTAGGCCCGAGGATATCTTATTCAAACCAACCCAGTTAATAATAAAACGAATATACGGGGTTCAGTGGAAAAAACCAAGGATTAGTCAGGACGAGCTGGCAAAACTCTACTGGGATCAGGGTTTTTCACAAATTGAAATCGCGCGTCGGTATAGAATCAGGCGCGCGACAATTGCTGCGGCTGTAAAGGCTTATAGGCCGCTTGTTAGCTAAGAAAGGCGCTATATGGGTGCTATCAAACTTGTTTCATTTATAGTTCGAATAGGATTTATTTTGGCCTTCGCCGGACAACTTAAGTTTTGTACGTTAGTAATGATGGGTAAAGCAGCCGAGAAATCGAAAAAAGGCATTATGTCGTATTCGAAATATACACGCCTGCTGACTACCAAAAGCTCTAAAGCGCGAAACTAAGATTAAATTGACAAGTTGTACGGGTTGACGTACTATCTAGAAAGAGTCAGCCGAAAGTGAATTAAAATAGTTTTTTCAAATCAGATGATTATATAAATTGGTACAACGAGCAGACGGAAAAAACTCAGTTCATTATCGAAGCTCGACTTAAGCGTATTTCTAATGAAAATCATTGGGGATTTGTAAATAAGTTTGATGGTCGTATCGAGTTAAAGTGGCCATCAGGTATACGAATTTATACAGCTAAAATTAACAACATTCTTGTTATTATTCTTTTAGGAGGTAATAAAAATGGACAAAGCAAAGACATCAAAAAAGCGAAAAAGCTCCTTGAAAAATTCAAGGGATCTCATTTTGGTTGAACACAGACCAGACCAATTTAATTTTAACAAGCCAAAATTAGTCAGAGAAATTTTAGCTGACTGTATTTTGTCTGGTGATATGGACACCTTCCAAGACGTATTTTTAGCTTTTATCCGCAGCCAATCAAAAACAAAACTGGCTTCTAAATCAAAATTAGGACGACAAACATTGTATGATCTTTTAAACCAAGGCGAAGATTTTAATCCTGAATGGGAAACTTTAAGATCGCTGCTGAAGGCTATTTAAATCGATATCACAGTGTTCGTGACCCCGATTTGAATTGGACACCCAAACCAGGGAGTCTTTATGGAAGCTGTACCTAGCCAACGAAAACATTTTACACAGGAAAAGAAGGAATTCATCGTGAAAGAACATCTTTCTACGGGCCTTTCTGTACCAGTCCTTACCAGGAAATACGGTATTCATGCTATCACTTTGTATGGGTGGAAACGTACTATGAAGAACAAAAAAGATGACACAAAAATGGATCTTGAATTTATTCAAAAACTCATTGAAGAAAATGATCGATTAAAGAAAGAGAATAAAAATTTACTAGCTAAGGTCGGCGATTTTGCTGTTAGGAATGATATTTTAAAAGACGCTGTATCCATCGCCCAAAAAAAAGTAATTTTAAACTCACTGACATCGCCAAAGAAATCAAAACGTATCAACGGTATGAGATAAAATTAATCGCCAACGTCTTAGGCGTAAGTCGAAGCTCAATTTATTGTACATCAATCCAAAGTAAGGAAGTTGGAATGGCAAACTATTATCAAAAATTAGAAGATGACAGTATTTTATTAGAAATAAAAAATATCATCGCGATACGCGCAACCTACGGGTATCGGCGAATCACGACGATGCTAAATCGTGAACGAAATTTAAGTGGCAAAGCAATGGTTAATCGTAAGCGCGTGCAAAGAATTATGCAGATGAATGGATTATCACTGCCACAGACAATGCCAAAACAAAAGCGTGAACATACTGGAAAAGTGATGACACTGTTTCCGAATCTTCGTTGGTGTTCAGACGGAATGGAAATACGCTGTTTTAATGGCGACAAAGTGTTCGTAGCGTTTGCTTATGTTGCTAGATCAGAGCCGCTTATAGCTGATGACATAGAAGAATTAATGTTAGCGGCAGTCGGAAAATGCTTCGGTGAATCACTGCGATGCCCGCGTGAGATCCAGTGGCTATCAGATCGCGGATCGATTTACCGCGCAAAATCGGTACAAGCTTTATCAAAACATTTAAATTTACAGTGTTGTTACACTAGGGCCTACAGTCCAGAAAGCAATGGAATGGCGGAGGCGTTCGTAAAAACTATTAAGCGTGACTACGTTTATCAATCGGACTGTGATAGTGCAGCGACGGTATTAAAACTTTTACCAGCATGGTTAAAAGATTATAATCATGTTGCTCCGCACTCAGCCCTTGGCATGCGAAGTCCTGTCGAGTACAACGAAACTGTGAACCTTTAACCGTGTCCAATAAAACTGGGCTCACTCCATTAATCAACGCCGAAAGCGTTCTAAAAAAAATTGACAACCCAAAGCTACGGTTTGAAAAAAACATTTTATTTAGTATTGGTGACAGCCACAGCACACTCAAGTTCAATAACCTGATAAGGCCAATTCAACGAATTATAAAGTCGCTACAAAAAATAGGCAATGGAAAACTAAGTCTATTGAAATCAATCGGTTACTTTAAAAAAGGTAATCACATTGATCAAATGCAAAAATTTAATATCATAAAGTTGAACGCCGCATGTAAGACTTTATTGAAAAAAAAGCGACTAAAAATCATACTTAATTCGCTTGATAATTTAGTCATTGCTGAAACTAATCCACATCGAATAAACCATTTAAATTTAACATTAGTTTGCTGTTTATCAGTTGGGCAAAAGTTGAGTCAGAAAATGCTGAATGATATTTTAGGTTAACTATTTATGCTTAGTCTAAGGCATTGGAAATGCCTCTCGTGCGCTTTGTTCATTAGAAATTTTCCTTACCTCCGCATCTTCACGCTTTTTTTCAAGCTCGCTTTTTTTCAAGCTCGCTTTTTTCTGGCTGCCAGACTCCAATATATTCACTGATTTTTATCAATGCACCGATGGCATCTTTTGATTTTACATCTGCAAATGAATTTTCACGACCACGAAAACCGTATCTGCCCAATTCCGAAATGATCATTTTTTTGCTTATCAAACATTGATCAGAAAATTGAATCTGTTTGTCCATGATGTAACGTTTGATTTCTGGCTTTGTTAAATTCTCTGCGCCAATTGAAGCCGCCGATGTTTCTGGATGACCAGCCGTTATGGCCGCTTTCGTAGCGTTCAATAATACAACATAGGCTTCGCAGAATTTGATTTGTTTATCCGTAAGTTCTATTTCCATATATAAATTGTACATAGTTTGTGCAAATGCGAAAGCCTTAATGCTACGGTAAATAGAAATCCTCGGAGCGTTCATAACCGACCAAAATGACGTGTAAAAAATATGACTCAGAATCAGTGCTAGACCATGGTTTCGGCGAACTACCATCAATATAAACGTAAAAATCTGCATCAAGTTGGATTTGCCGGCGGTTGGTGGTTCCGTCCTGATGCTCACGCAGACTGGCTCTTATGGCTTTTGATTTATGTTCATTGGATATTCAAGGAAAATGCTAATCAGCTGTTGCTGAGCAGGATTAAGCCTCTAAATTAAGTGCTGACTGAGGCTGTTTTCTATCGCTGAGATAATCTTCAAGCTGCTTTTCAAGACGATCGTATTTGTCTTGCCCCATTTGTTGAATGAATTTTTCACGATGCTTACGCATGAAAGCCAAATCTTCCTCTGTCGTTGCAACTTTAAGGGAGTGATTTTTGATCTTTTCGTTAATATCGTCCATAACCATTCTTTTCAGCATTACCATGAAAAATGTCAAGAGTTGTAAAGTTCGTAGACACCTATTAACAAGCCTATAAAGTTTAGGCTTCTATAACTCAATAAGAGCAATATGAAGGTCAAAATGGTTAATCATGAGATGTATTTTTATCAATTTCTAGAAAGCCGTATACACACAATTCGGTCGGATTTATATCGATTCAATTCGTTCTTTTTCGAATTTTTTACCTGTCAGAAACATTACAGGAGAATAAAAATTCATTTTGATTTTAAATGCAGAAATGAAAAAATTTATAAAATTAAATATCGTACTTTTAGTCTTAACATTAAAATCTATTGTTTTTGCGCAATCGATACCAGAGGGCATGGGATTTTACGATCACCAGGAAGCGACAATACCGTCGCAAGTTCAGCAAGCATCTAAATCTATATTCAGACTAGCAGTACCAAGTGGAAATCAAGTTACGGTAGCGAAACTATTTAATGGAAAAACTACCGAAGAGGCCATCTCATTTATTAACGGTCTTGATCAATCTAAAATTTCAAAAACTGATAAAGCTATATTTTTATTTCAGCTACATCAGTGCCTAAAAAACACAACCCAACCATGTACTGTTTTTGAAGGTGTCGAGCAAGGAACTGGTTTTGTAGTTGATGACGGAAGCAAACTATATACAGCCTATCACGTCATAAAATCAGTTGCTTCAAATTTGATTCTTCCTATTTTCATAATTGGGTCAAGCGAAGAAATAATTTTTTCGCCTAATGATATCGAACTAACAATAATTAAAGCTGGAAATACAAATGTTCCTGCGGGGCTAAATCCAAATGTCGAAGGCAAACTTCAAGATATAGTAAGCATTAAGTCTTCGCTAAAAATATCAGAACCCTTGAAACCAGCTAGCAAAAAAATTGAAGCTGGGTCAAAAGTATATATGACTGGCTTCCCTATGCCGACGAAGGATCGAAATAAATACGGTGCTTTGGATTCGGACGGCATCTCAAAATACACATCAATAGGGCATATACTGACTGCGGAAGAAATAAAAATTATTGCTCAGAAAAAATTTGGTAGCATAACTGATGGTCTGTTGAGTGATTTAGTAAATAATCTTGTGATTTCAAGTGCTGACGGTGCGCCTGGCTTTTCTGGTGCACCAACATTAAATGAAAACGGTGAGTATGTTGGAATTTTTACGAGCGGTGCGCCTCAGTACGATGCTGCCGTAGATCGCATTTCATACTCGTCGCCAATTAATTAAAAATTGACGGCTCTTTGCCTACCATAAAAAAATGATTTCAACCGATTGATGCTCTACTTACAAAAATGACTACAGTTTTGATTCGTACTTACAGTGATACTGACAAGCCAACTACAACTGCTGTTATTAGCTATGATCTACTGGTATATGGCGATTTGTTCAGAGAATAGATGAAACTCTTTAAGTGTTTGGAATGCTTTTTGAATTGCTTGTTTCTTATGGCCTGTGCAAATTACTGCGAAAAATGGTAGGGGCCAGTCTAAGTTAGTCGAACAAGCCAAGTTAACCGTAAAACGAGACTACTTGGTTCTGTGGAAAAAACAAATAGTTGATCCAAATAAGCTGGCAAAACTTTATTGGGATCAGGGTTTATCTTAGGCCGCGATTTTTTTTATTCGAATCTCAGCTAAAAGGCCAACGGCTTCAACTAACTTAAGGACACGGTCAATGGTCACTTTTTGCAAACTACCAGACAAAATTCCCGTGACCGCGCTTCGTGGTAATTTTGATTTTTTAGCGATATCTGCATGTGTTAGTTCTTCTTTTTTTGCAGCTTGAAGAACAGCAGAAATCAACTGAGCCTTAATAACGGCTTCCATTCCACGAGCTTGCGAAATACCAAGCATTTTTGCGATTTCAGAACCAGAATTTTTTTGTTTCATCTGTTTATCTCCTTCAATCTTCGTTTAGCCAGATCAATATTAGGTTGCGGCGTCTTTTGAGTTTTCTTAATAAAGGCATGCAGTAAATAAATTAAGCCCGCCCCAGCTAAAATATAAATGACTCTGTAAATTCCAGCACGATCTCAAAACCGCAATTCATGAACCCCTTTGCCGATCGAGGGCATGGGTCGCGACAACGGCATCGATAAGAATTGACCATCGTCTAACCGAGCCAAAGCATCGGCCAGATCACCGCGGATTTCTTCAGGAAACTCTGCAATTTCTTTTAGGCACTGCGGTAAAGGTCTAATCATCACCGCAGAGTGTCTCATAAATAAGACATTTAGTCAAGTGGGGTAATTATTGTATGTTTATCTTTAAAGCTTAACGAATCTTCAATAGATTTGATCTAACAGCGAATCTATTTAGAAAATTGTAAAGCACAGGGTTACTTCACTTTACTGATCGGTGAAGTGACTTTTAGGTAGAGGTTTGTGGCTGAACCCTTCCGGCTCAGCTTAAAAAAGTAGAGACAAGATTTTAGTGCTGTACAGAAGCACCCGTTCCTGCAAATCCTCGTTCGCAAGTTCCGCCAACGCCAGCACTGCACCAAGTTTGGCGTATATTAACATAGTACACACCATCTGAAACCCACCCATCTTTTGAAACTTTCCCAGGAGCGTTTAGTATTGCCGTCCATATACCAGGAACACCCACTGGATCTACCCACCAGTTCGCAAAAAATGTAATAGGGTTGCCATTCCCTGGTCCTGTGTATCCATCAATGCGAATCACTTTAACTCTTCCACCTTCGTCAAAACGGCCGCGACACCTTGAAATAACACCTTCAGCTGTTGAAGACCCCAATGTCGGTCCAATCTGGGCACCTCCATCCACCCACAAACCACCGCCAGGAACAACTTTAAGACGAACAGATATTACCGCCGGAGCAATCGCATTACCTAGCGAATCACCCACAGTGCTCAGCACATATTTTTTCTGATTACTGATGCCACCAAATGACTGCCTTGTTGCAAAATCAATTTCATCAACAACAGGCACACTGGGATCATCCGTACAACCGCGTGATCCTGAGACTGGCGGATCGACTGGAGTTATGCTATTCACGACGCAACTTGAAAATGTGTAACCTCCGCTTAACACACCATCTTTACAAGTCACAGATTGTGACTGACATGCGGCCGGCGCCGTTACACTTGCGGCTTGATACGCTGTTACACTTAATCCATGCGTGACTGTTGTTGTTCCTAATCTGCACGAAGCAGGATTTGAAACCGTGCACGAGCTTTGTGTGTAGCTTCCGCTGAGAACGGTATTGTTACAAATTCGTAGCTCAGAAACACAATTTGAACCTGCGGGCACATTTGCGGACTGGTACGCTGTGACCGAGCTACCATGCGGAATACTGGCCGTACCAAAAGAACACGCTTGCGCCGTTGGCGGCGGTATGATCGCACCTGATGAAACACCCAGTGCGCAAAATGAAATACCAAGGTCTGCATAACCTTCAATGCCTTCGTCATCCCACGAAGAATTTGTAAGTAGATCTCTTTTTTCATTTAAATTTGCTGTGTACAAATGAAATCCATTTTTATTCAACAGTCTTACTAACGGATCATAGCCACTGCCAGCGCCTGCTTTAACCGTAATTGTTTTTCCAGTGACTGTAAAATTGCGACTGTATGCTGCTGACGCTAAAATATTTTGGTCATCAATTCGACTTGTATAAAAGTAACGACCCGATGTTACACTCCAGTACTCTGCAGAGTGCAAAATTGTAATTTTTATCTACAGCTTGTACTACAAGCGGGGGAGTAAAACAAAACTGTTTTTTACAGAGGCTTTGTGCGTAGCTTAAATTTTTCAGAACGAAGAGGTTTATTTACACAGCAGAGTCTTTTGAGAAGAAAAATAGAAGTAAAAAGTGTGAACCTAATCCGCCGACCCAAAAAGCAAAAAACCTGCAGTTACGCAGGTTTAGTGTCTTGTCAGAGGCTCATTTCCAACAAAACTTTCTTCAGAAACATCCAAAGAAAACATATTCAGTAATCAAAAAAATGGTAGGGGCCAGTCTAAGTTAGTCGAACAAGCCGAGTTAACCGTAAAACGAGACTACTTGGTTCTGTGGAAAAAACAAATAATAGATCCAAATAAGCTGGCAAAACTTTATTGGGATCAGGGTTTAACGCAATCTGAGATCGCCCGTCGATGTAAAATCAGGCGCGCTACGATTTCAGATGCTGTAAAGCGGTTTAAACCGACTTTACTGGATTAGGAGCTACATCGTGGGAGCTATAAAATTTGTTTCGTTTGTTGTTCGGTTAGGATTTGGGTTGGCGCTGATTGGCCAACTTAAATATTGTACTTTGGTTATGATGGGGAAGGCTGCTGAGAAATCGCAGAAGGGATTATGTCGTACTCGAAATACAATCTGACGCTAACTTCGGGTCAGCCGATGAAAAAATAAAGGCTCAGTTTTTTAGACTGAACCTTGTTGATGAGTGAAGTGAATTTTAACAAGTGGTTAAAATATTAATTTTCTATTTCACAAACCGCATTTTCGTATCCACCTGACTTATCAGAAAGCTCAAATCTAACTATTTTGCTGCCAGAAAGTTCCAATTTTAAACTTCTTTTAAAATAGTGATTAAAATAATCCCGCTCTTGTTCTCTTGAAAAAACAACCGTCGATGAATCCACTTGAAAAATTGTATCTCGAACGCCTTGATACTGCATAAGGACTGTGACTAGCATAGTTTTTGGATCGTATCCCAAACCGAAAATGTCCTGCTTTACAAACTCTCCGTAATTTGCGCCGACCGGCCAGAT
>JAYUWH010000106.1:0-35392 GCA_043753645.1 Bdellovibrionales bacterium | reverse complement strand
ATAGTAGTTTTGGAGAATCCTTTAAAGACCGGATGACTGCAGTTTTCTCAAAAACTCCGCGCATTTATGGATTTAGTTCAAAAGGGCCAAGCGGTGCTTCTGTTTCACGTCAGCTTAATAATTATCTGCAGTCCAGCCAAAGACATTACGAAAATTTTTCGGCTATGAACTTTTCAAGTTTGCCTGTAAAAAATGAAAACCTGTTTTCAGCAATGAGTAACACCTCTTTTGTGCAGGCCTCGGGGTCGTTATTGAGTATGAAAAAAGTCGAGGAAAAACCATATTGCTACATCCGAAGTGAAAAGCAGACGCGCCTGCAAAAATTAAAATATATCGAACAGGTTTTTGAAAAAGGAAATGCAATTCCGATCATTTCTCATATAGAAAATTTTATTCATTCAGTTAGGACTTCTGCGACACCGCTTAGCCCGGAAGAACAAAAAGTTTTAGATGACTTAACAGGCAACCAAAAAATAATGAAAGAACTTACCGCTGTACTAAAACTTAATTCGGAAATTTATATTCCATTGAAAGTAGAAATTTTAAAAACTTTACAGGATTTAAATATTGCCTCAGCTGAATTTGTTAGAGCTTCCGTGCGAGACATGGTTGATTTGAAAACTCCGTTTACTGATATTCGCCGGGATATGCTATGTTCAACCAATTTTAATCTAAGCATCCCCGCCTCGGTGATTCCTGAGGCGCGCTGGAGTGAACTTAATTTTATTACGGCTATGATGTGTTTAAAATCTAAAGATGCCGCTATTCAGGAAAAAATATTATTCCAACTTATGGCAAAAGATCTTGTAATCAGGGGAACTGCAGTGTGGTTTTATTATGGAACCCAGACCAAAAATATAAGTGTTCATTTAGCTTTAGCCAAGACTTTGAGTGATTCCGAAAGCAGCGTAAGGCAATCAGCGGCAGTCGTACTGATGGATCTAAAACCTCAAGACCCCAAAATTATCGAGATGATGGCTAAAGCCTTAGTGATCGAACAAGATGAATATGTTTTTAATTCTATCCGCCAAGCTATTAGCAAAATTCCGATGGGATCTGGTGCCGCTTCGTTCTTAATTGATCATGCTGATAAATCTAAATACCGAGATCAAATTATTCATTTTGCCATGCAGCTAAAGCAAAAATAAAAAAAGGGATAGAAAAATCTATCCCTTTTTTGAAATCTTAAAAAAACTAGAAACTAGTGCTTAGCTTCAGTAGAAGTAGCATCTACTTCAGTTGATTTTTTTACAGATCCGTCTTTCATTGTTTTAGTCTTTTCAGTAACAGTCGCTTGCGCTTCGTCTTTACCGTCTTTGTGTTTTTTCTTCATCTTTTTAGTTACAGTTGTTGAGCCAGTGATTGGATTGTGGCTTGTGTCTGTAGTTGTTGTAGCATTTTTCTCTGCATCAGCAGCCATCGCCATTGAAGCAACCATTAATAATCCTGCTAATAAAGTTGTTAAAGCTTTCATTTTTTCTCCTGTGTTTTGAGCAACTATTTGCTGTTAATGTACAAACAAGATCAAATACTATTCTCTGTAGTCTCGTCAATGATTTACAGGGCGCCAAATTTAAGATTTCTTAACATTCACCTATTGCCTAGTTAAAATGATTAAAACTTAGCTTAATTTTTGCGCGACCTTATTGTATACAACCAGTAATTGTAAACGGTGAATCCAGCAGTTGTATTAAAATTTTGGTTCGAAGAGCTAACTCCGAAAGATCGTTTTTAAGGAGCCAAAGAGATAGATGTTTTAATCCCCGAAAGATTCTCAAAGTTGCATGCGGAAGTTGCGGGCTGTGAACACTTTGATTAGCGCAAATCGGCAGAAAGTCGCTTAGCTGAAATTATTATCTTGGATCAATTTTTGCGCAATTTATTTCGTGGTGACCGTTTATCCTTCGCGTTTGATGGCCAAGCCTTAGTATTAGCTCAAGAGGCTATTGCGCAAGCCTGCGATTGTGATTTACCCGTCGAACAAAGATCATTTTTGTACATGCCTTACATGCACAGTGAATTTGTTGCCATTCATAAAATTGCCATCGAATTGTTTTCATCGCAAGGACTTGAATCAACGCTTGAGTACGAAGTTAAACATAAAAAAATAATCGACCGCTTTGGACGCTATCCCCACAGAAACAAAATCTTAGAACGAAATTCTTCTGATGAAGAAATTTATTTTCTGCAAGAGCCCGGTTCAAGCTTTTAGTTTTGTTAAATCCATTTGGCGTAACTTTGGAAAAAAATAGGCCACAGTGCCGACGGTCCCTAAACAAATAAGGCCACCAATATAAACAGCTGGCACTGTACCGAAAATCTTAGCTGCAATTCCCGATTCAAACTCACCGATTTCATTGGATGATCCGATAAATATTGAATTGACTGCCGCAATCTTTCCACGCATGTGATCTGGCGAAGAAAGTTGAACAGCACCCGAACGGATAACCATGCTAACACTGTCAAAGGCTCCACTGAAAGCCAAAGCTGCTAATGATAAGAAATAACTTTTACTAATTCCAAAAACTAAAATGCAAATGCCAAATCCCGTAACAGCAGAAAACAAGGCACGACCAGTACGAAATTTTTGAGGATACTTTGAAAGATAAAAACTCATCACAGCAGCGCCCAGTGCAGGAGCACCCCGCAGCGTTCCTAGTCCCTGAGGACCAATAAGTAAAATTTCCTTAGCAAAGATTGGCAACAAGGCAGTAACTCCACCAAATAGTACGGAAATCATATCGAGCGACAACGCCGGCAGCAAAATTGGGCTAGCAAAAACAAATTTTGTTCCAGAAAATAACTCAGCTTTTATCGAAGCATGTTTAAAATCCGTCACCGGGGCCAGGATAATAATTTTTATTCTCCACATCGTGATAATTGCTATAATAAGTAATAATACCACCACACTCGATGAAGTAACAGCCCCAAAGAAACCGAACAGTAATCCACCGGCGGCAGGACCAGCCACCCGTGCTACTTGCATGGCCGAACTCATCCGCGCTGTGCTTTGAAATAAGTTTTCGCGTGAAACCATTCTGGGAACTGATGCGAATATTGCCGGCCCCGCAAAAGAGCGCGCAGTCCCAGTAAGAAAAGCCGCAAGATAAAGCATTGCAACCTGAGACTCTAGCGGCAGCCGATTTTGAAAAATATGTTCAAAAAGAACAATTATTCCTGACAGTAAACTTACATACATAAGCCGCCGGTAAACTGTAAGCGGTTTCATTCGATCAACAACATAGCCGGCAAATAATGCTAGCCCGATGGCAGGTACAGCTTCAGTAAGTCCAATAAAACCAAGTGCTAATGGATCTTGTAATAATTCGTAGATTCTCCAACCCAGTACTACAGCTTGCATTTGCACAGCAAATGTAAATAAAAAACGGGCATTAATTAATTTTTTAAAATCTGAATTCATTTCATTAAAAAATATAACATTTTTTGGCAAAAGTTAGTAGTGCTTGTTGTTAAAAATTCAGTATAGCACTACGGTTGTTTGAATATTAAAATGAACATACGGAGTCAGTGTCTATGCCTACTTTACTTTTTTCGCCGATAAAATTTCGTGAGCTGACTTTTAAAAATCGGATTGTGGTATCGCCCATGTGCCAGTATTCGGCTGTTGATGGCTTACCGAACGCTTGGCATCTAGTTCATTTAGGCTCAAGAGCGGTTGGCGGAGCGGCTGTGGTTATTGTCGAAGCAACAAGTGTTTCACCGGAGGCCCGTATTTCGATTGCGGATCTAGGCATCTGGAATTCAATGCAAGTGGAAAAATTTAAAGAAATCACAACTTTTATAAAAGCACAAAATGCAATTCCAGCTATTCAAATAGCGCACGCCGGGCGAAAGGGATCATTCACTGCACCATGGAAATCCGAAGCCCTTTTAAGTCCAGCCTCAGGTGGCTGGACTCCGTTAGCTCCAAGCGCAATTCGTTTTGATGAACATTATGCCGAGCCTAAAGAAATGTCGCTAGACGAAATAAAAATTGTTACCGATCAATTTTGTGCCGCCACAAAAAATGCGCTTGCTGCTGGATTTGAAGTACTTGAAATTCATATGGCGCACGGTTATTTATTGAATGAATTTTTATCGCCAGTCAGTAACCTGCGTAAGGATGCCTTCGGCGGAATACTAGAAAATCGCATGCGCTTTCCGTTGGATGTTGCGAAAAAAGTACGATCATTGTGGCCAGAAAAATGGCCGGTGTTTGTCCGGATCTCTGCCAGCGATTGGATCGAAGGTGCCTGGAACTTAGAAGATTCGATCATATTTTGTAAAAAGTTAAAAGAAATTGGAATTGATTTAATTGATTGCTCTTCAGGTGGCTCTTCACCTAATGCGAAAATTCCAGCAGGACCGAACTATCAAGTTCCATTTAGTAATGCCATCCGAAAAGGTGCAGATATCGCAACCGGCGCCGTGGGAATTATTACAGAAGCTCACCAAGCTGAAGCGATTTTACAAAATGGTGAAGCCGATATTGTTTTACTAGCACGAGAACTTTTACGAGATCCCTACTGGCCACTTCATGCCGCAAAAGCCTTAAATGAGGATGTGGACTGGCCTAAACCTTATCAGCGTGCGAAACGTTAAATTAAAATTTTCCGTTTTGGTTATCATAAATATACTTTTTATTCTTCGTAGTTCTAAAGTTTAAACTCCAAATCCGTAACTTGCCATTTCAATACCATTTACGGTATCGACAAAAACAATCTTTCCAAGATCTTCACCCGCAGCGCCGGCTACGACCATTAATGGTAACAGGTGATCTTCTTGAGGATGAGCCTGGCGGGCCGCCGGAGCCTTTTCCCAATCGATTAATTTTGAATTTCGAACAGCAATATTTTTTTCGGTAACTATTTTCGCAAGCCACTTGCCAAATTCCACGGATACTGGGCCCGCAATCGATGAATTAAAAAACGCACGCATATTATGGTAAGATAATCCGCTACCAATAATTAAAACTCCTTCATCACGAAGAGATTTTAAGGAATTCCCCATTTTTAAATGTTCACTTGGACTGTAATTCGCTTTAAGCGACATTGAAATAACAGGAATTTCTGCATTGGGGTACATCAAAAATAAAGGCACAAACGTGCCATGGTCAAATCCATGAGCGGAATTTATTAAATTTTTAATTCCAGCATTTTGCAAAAGATTATTTATGTGCTGAGCGATTTCGGGTGATCCTTGAGCTGGATACTTAATTTGATAGGTATGTTCTGGAAAGCCAGAGTAATCATAGATCATTGGCGGTTCTTTCGCGGTGGAAACGGTGAATTCAGCCTCTTCCCAATGACCCGATATCGAAAGTATAGCTTTTGGTTTTTGATTGAATGTTTTTGGCAAACTAGAAAGCCACTGCGCTGTTCTTGCAAACTGTAGTTTCATTTCTGGTATATACGGCCACGGGCCGCCTCCATGAGAAATAAAGAATGTCGGCAAGCGGCCTAACAACATAATTTTTCCTTTCGCAAACCTTCAACTATCTGATTTAATATTACTATGGAATTTTACCAAGAACCACCACTTCTAAAGAATACTTTTATTCATGACAAAATTTTAACTTCTTATTTAGAAAAAAAATTGCCCGCTGCAGTTTGGAAAAAAATACGAGAACATTTAGCTCATGTTGGGGAAAAAGCCGCTACCGAATGGCTTAATTTTAGTGATGACTGCGAGCAAAATCCGCCTCGATTGATTTCTTATACAGCGTGGGGTCAGCGCCAAGACGAAATTATCATGCACCCTTCGTGGAAAAAATTGGAAGCAGCTGCTGCGACGGAAGGACTTATCGCTGCTGCGTATGAACGAACTTATGGCGAATATTCCCGTGTTTACCAAGCCGCCTTAATTTATTTATTTCACCCCTCAAGCGCTTTTGTGTCTTGTCCATTGGCAATGTCCGATGGAGCTGCGCGTGCTATTGAACTGTACGGAGATGAATACTTAAAAAATAAGGCCTTTAAAAATTTAACTTCTCGTGATCCAAACCAATTTTGGACATCCGGGCAGTGGATGACCGAACGAACTGGCGGGTCCGATGTTTCCGAAACTTCAACTTCTGCGACTCTTGTCGCTGGGGCAATGAACATACCGAATTTGAATAATTTTGAGTGGCAATTAAACGGAGTAAAGTGGTTTACTTCAGCAACTACGTCGCAAATGGCTATGCTACTTGCACGACATGAAAACGCTGAAAGTGGCAGCCGGGGTTTAAGTTTATTTTATACAGAAACAAAAAATTCTTCGGGCTTGCTGAACAAAATAGAAATTCTACGATTAAAAGATAAATTAGGCACCCGTGCAATGCCCACCGCCGAGTTACGACTTTGCGATACACCGGCTAGGCTTGTTGGTTCACTAGGACAAGGAGTTCGAAAAATTTCTTCGTTATTTAATATTACTAGAATTCACAACTCGCTTTGTGCGATTTCGCATCTGCGCCGAGCCTTGGATTTAGCTTGGGATTATTCGAAAAAAAGAAAAGCATTTGGTCGCATTTTGGTCGATCATCCGCTGCACAAGAAAACTTTAGATGACCTAGAAACTCAGTTTCAAAAAGCATTTCAACTTACTTTTTACGTGGCTCATCTGCTTGGCCGTGTTGAATGTGAAACTGCTTCCGAGTCTGAAATCATTTTACTTCGATCGCTGACTCCAATCGCGAAACTTTATTCTGCAAAAATTTGCATGAGTGGTGTTTCTGAGGTGGTTGAGATATTTGGCGGAGCAGGTTATACTGAAGATACTCGAATTCCTAAACTTCTACGCGATGCTCAAGTTTTTTCAATCTGGGAAGGCACGACTAATGTTTTAGCTTTAGATTTTTTACGTGCTTTAAAAAAAGAAAATGCGGCACCTGTGATTCTAGAAAAAATTGAAAATGATTTTAAAAAAGTTAACAGTAAGTCATTGTTAGATCTAAAAAATTATCTATCTTCGAACCTAGAGCTAGAAACAGAAGCTCGAACTTTAGCATTTCTTGTTGCAGAAATTTTTTGTTTGGGACTGATGGAATAATTAATAAATTTAAAATAAATAGGCATCAAGTGAATAAAATCCCGGACCCAGCAAAATCAAAGCAAAAAGCACGACCGCAAGATTAATAGCATATTCATTTCCGGGCGGAGTATTTGTAATAAGGTAGCCTCCACCTTTATGGCCAATGATAGCCGCAACCAACATGGTCGTTAAACAAAGTAGCGCACCCAACCGCGTAAATAATCCAACCGTTATTAAAACTCCGCCGGCGATTTCTGCAATCATGGCTAATCTTGCTTGCAAAGCCGCAAACGGTAAATTCATACTTTTAAGCCAACCTTCAAACCCGGCCATCGTACCCGACCCTACAACTCCTAATTTGCCAAGCCCATGAATGACGAAGCAAACACCGATAAAAAGGCGAAGCATAAATGTGGCGTAATTATAGCAGTTGGGCGACGATTCGACTAATAATTGATGTATGTTCATATGCTCAAGTTCTCTGTTTCTAGGCAAAAAATCAATACTTAGTTTTTTGTTAAGTTGTTTTAAGTTGTTTTAAGTTGTGCAGTAAATATGACTCGATCATCTTTTTTTCGCAGACCTTGAAACTTTGCAATTGTAATTTTGCCATCTGTCTGTTGTTTTCCAGCGCGCTGGATTGTGATAACGTCTTCGATACGGGCTTCAGCTAGAAAGTTTATTTCATATTCTTGTAGTTCTAAACCTTCGCGCAAAATATTGATAGGTAGGGAATCTAAAATCCACTGGGCATATTTAGTATTATTGACATGATTGTTCGAATCTATATCACTATTTCGAACTTGAAATTCAGCTAAATTTACAGGGCTTGAACACGCCGATATTTTAGCTGGAGAAATACTCAAACCTGAATCTTGCCGCCAAACATCTGTGTACAAGGCCCAATCTGCCAAAACCATCTTCCGAGTTTGCATATCCATCACAGCAAATGCACTGGTGCATTTGCCGATTACGCGCTCATTAACACTAATTTCATATTCTCTAAAAAGAAACCCCTGGGATGATGGAGGTTTCAGCCATGTGCGTACCGACACATCATGACCCAATTGTGGCCATTCACGCATAGTTAATTTTTGGCGGGTAAACACCCAGCCGTGATGTTCAGGTAATTTAACTCTCAGGTGGCTTGCGTGCTGCCAGCCGACATCTTGTATAAAACTAAGTACCGAGTACAGCCCGGCTTTCGCACGTAAGTTTATTAAGAAGGAAGTCACTTTATAAGTCTCAGTCCAAATTTGCTGTTTCATTCTTTTCCTGCCATTTTAGATCTCAAAAAAGACAAGACTTCTTAATACCTTACAGTTAAGCTTTTAACAACGACCAACCAAGGAGTTTAGGATGACATTAAAATGGAAACGGTTTTTTCAAACAAATCATCAGTCCAACATTGAATCAACCGGATTATTAATTTTAAGAATCATCGTCGGTGTTGCATTTATTTTTCACGGATCGGGGAAAATTAGCAACCCATTTGGGTGGATGCCGCCTAATGCGGGAGTTCCCGGATTTTTTCAAATGCTAGCAGCTATCTCTGAATTTGGCGGAGGCATTGCATTACTGCTTGGACTATTAACTCGCTTAGGGGCTCTCGGATTATGTTTCACGATGACCGTCGCAACATCAATGCACGCCTTCGTATTGCATGATCCTTTCGTTAATTTAACTGGCGGATCTTCTTTCGAACCGGCGCTAGGATACCTAGGAATCGCTATTTTATTTTTGACCATGGGTCCAGGAAAATTCTCAGTAGATCACAAAGTTTTCGGCGATAAAAATCGTTCTTAAGTGTTTACTCCTGTGATGCAAAAGCCGCTTTATTTAATATTCATTACCGCGATGTTACCTATAACGTCATGCTCGACCTTTTCTTCGGCCGACAATTGCACTCCAGTTCACAGATTATTAGGCTCGACCAATTTTCAAGTGGATAGTACGCTTTATTCCAGCTTCGAAAATACCAAAAAATCAATTGTGATTGTTCCCCCGACTGGCAGCACCAATGCCATTGACCGAAGCTATGCAAAGATGTTTTGTCATGCTGGCTTTCAAGTTTCGATTTTAAATCATTGGACAGCGGATCAGGAAACCAATTCGGATCTTGAAATTCACCAGCATTTTTATTCGGGCGCCCAGCGGGCCATACAACTTATTTTTGCAGAAATAAAAACCCCTTTTGTTGGCATGCTTGGCACAAGCGTGGGTGCATTGCATACTGCAATATCCACTAATACGCTTGAAAAACTTAATGCTAGTTTCTTAATTGTTGGCGGAGCTTCAATTGCTGAAGTTGTAGTTGAATCCGATCAACAGGCTATGGTCGATTTAAAAAAAGATCGTATCGAACGCTTTCATTTTAAATCAGATATCGAGATCGTAAAGGCTATAGATGAAAAACTAAAACTTGAGCCGATGCTACAGGGCGAGCTTTTCAAGAACAAGAATATTGGAATGGTTATTGCCACCGAAGACACAACAGTTCCGACGCGAACACAAAATAAATTGCGAGATTTTTTCAAACCAAAAACAGTTATTGAAATTAACAGCAATCACTTTTGGGGCATTATCAAATCGTGGTTATTTCATGATGATGAAATTTTAAAATTCTTTAACGACAGCGCAAGTAAACTTCTTACACAAAAATCATAACTCAATACTTTTAAATTCGTTGCGTTCTTCATCGAATTCCAGCAATTGTCCTTGCTCAAGGTCGAAATAAATCCCCATGACAGCTAAACCACGTTCTTTTATAGCGGCCTGAACAAAAGGGAAAGTTCTTAAATTTTCAAGCGAGGAAACGATAGATTCCTGTTCACAGTGGCGACATAAATTTTCTTCGGTTTCGCCTTGGTATTTTGCCAGAACCCGGTTTTTAGCTTCTTGGGCGATTCGAACCCATTGCTCGACAAAGCCATTAGGGCGAATTTCATGATTTAGCATGAGCGCGCGAATACCGCCGCATTGGCGGTGGCCTAGGACAATTATATTTTCTACATTTAAATTGATCACAGCAAATTCAATGGCCGCACTAATACCATGAAACCCGCCGCCGCGTTCGAATGGAGGGACCAAATTCGCCACATTGCGCACAATAAAAAGTTCGCCCGGGGAAGCCGAGGTAATAATCGCTGGATCGACACGGGAATCGCTGCATCCGATAATTAAGGTTTTAGGACTTTGGCCACTGCCGGTTGTTAAGCGTTGATAGAGAGGATGTTCGTTCGCAAAGTACTTGTCGCGAAACTTTCGAAAACCAGCCATTAATCGTAGAATTTCTATTTTGCTCATGAACTTTCATACCTTAAATTTTCTTAATAATAAAAGTTTTTAGCATTGGCGCCCTGCTCTATTCCATAGAGCCTTCCTTAATTGCAGTAATTAATTTGAATTGGTATATATCTAAGTATTGCCATTCAAATACTTCAAAAGGAAATGACTATGCATGACTGGTTTAGAAAATTTGCTCATAAAACCTCAGGAGCAATGGGACAACCTTCGGCCTTCGCATTTTCCGCCGTCATAATCGTTGTCTGGGCTTTACTAGGACCAACTTTTCACTATTCTGATACGTGGCAACTAGTTATTAATACTGGCACTACTATTATTACATTTCTGATGGTTTTCTTAATTCAAAATACACAAAATCGTGATGCGCGCGCTATTCATCTTAAACTTGATGAGCTGATCCGCGCCAATAAGAATGCACGTAATCGTTTGATAGATCTTGAAGAGTTGACTGATGAGGAACTGGATAAAGTGCATCAAGAATTGTCGGAAATGAAAAAAGAGACTGAAACCCATATTGACCGAATTTTAAAAACCAAATCGATAAAACCTAAGTAATTGTCACGACTATTGCCTAGGCCGCTACCATTTTTTTAATTAGTGCTTCAGCTTATCCAATAAACTGGTAAACTTCCATACGATGGAAGCACAATAAAAATGAAAAAATCCACTGAACTTATTAAAAATTTAATCCGTAATACCTCTTTGAGGGGATTAGCCGCAATGTCACAGAAAAAAGACATAGAAATTGCCGAGGTTACTTCTCCACAGAAAATAATGGGTCACTGGATGGCTTTGATTTCTGTCTCTGGAGAGCAACTCCATCTTACTTTTAAAGTGCAATTTTCGATTGCTATGGCGCGTGGCTTTGCGCTGCAAAAAGGTCAGACTCAGTCGCAATCTATATCGAATTCCCATAGCAAAGATTTTGTGCGCGAATTTTGTAACTTAGTTGCAGGAAATATCAAAACGCAGTTGGCTGATAATAAAGTCAATGTGGGAATAAGTTTACCGATTCTTAGTCGTGGATTTGACGATCTATTTTTCGACAGTGGCGATAAAACATTGTTAAGTACCGACCGGTGGAAATTAGCCGAAGAAGGAAATATTATTTACTGTGCCTCAATTGTTGAAATAATAAGTGAGATGAACTTGAGCGATAAACTAAATGAAGCTCAATCAACTAGTGGCGATATCGAGTTTTTTTAAATATATAATCTAATTAAGGAATACCAATGCCAAAAGTTTTAATCGTAGATGATTCAGAAGCTATTCGAATACAACTAAGAAAAGATTTAGAATCTAAAGGTCATAAAGTTGTTGAGGCCGTAGACGGTCTTGATGGATTAGCTCAACTTGAAAAAGCCACTGATACCGAGCTTATTATTTGCGACGTGAATATGCCCAAAATGGATGGGCTAGCAATGATTACAAAAGTAAATCAAGATCCAAAATATGCCAGTATAAAAATATTTATGCTTACAACTGAAGGCAGTGTGGACATGAAAGCTAGGGGTAAAGAAATTGGAGTAAAAGCTTGGATCACAAAACCATACGTCGCTGAAAAATTATTACAAGCTGTTGACAAGATCTGCCAGAAATAAGAACGAAAAGGGTAATGCATGAATGCCAATAAAGATTTACAAGCAAATCATAAGATCGTCCGCTTTTTAGAAGAGGCTAAAGCACAAAGTGAAATGGTTTTAGATGCTTTGCCTGGGGTCTTTGCGGTCATTGACATGCACGGAGTCATTTACAGAGGTAATGGTAAGCTTGCCGAATATCTAAATGTCGACTTTGAGTCACTTGCAGGTAATAGCCTAACTTCTATCATTAATAAAGATCAATGGACTTTGTTCCATAATAAACTGATGAAATCAAAAGCTCATCTTGAAGCCGGCTTACAATTTGAAATGGAAGTCGTTGATAGTAAAAAAACAGTTTATAGCCATATTTTAAATGTTCGGCCAATTAATAATCCTGATTATAAATCAACCGAACTTGATTTATTTGTAGTAACTGGTAGTGATATTTCAGAAGTAAAACGTGTCACGGAAAAAATGTCTCGTATGGAATTTGAATTACAAACCGCTAAAGCCGTCCAAGATACGCTATTCCCGGAACCAACTGAATTTACTAGTCTTAAGATCTCATTAGCTGGAAGTTACCAGCCGGCTTCTGAATGTGGTGGCGACTGGTGGTTTTATAATACTATTGGTGGAAAAGTTTTCCTATGGATTGGCGATGTGACTGGCCATGGAGTTAGCGCCGCCTTGGTTACCAGTGCGGCCCGTGCTGCAGTGTCGGGGATTGAATCAAATGCAGCTATAACTCCGGCAGCAGCGCTTAAAATTTTAAATAAAGCTGTTTACGACGCTTCAAAAGGACAAAAATACATGTCCTTTTGTGTGGTTTCGATAGATTTAAGTAATGGCAAATGTGTTTATTCGACGGCCGCACACGAGCTACCTTTTTGGATTCGTGCGTCGAACACAAGTGGTATAACTGATTATCAGGTGACTTCGCTACCAACTTCTAATCATTCATTTTTACTTGGCCAGCAAGAGAGCACTGAATTCCAAGAAGACACGGTTACCTTAAATCAAGGTGACCGACTATTTTTATACACAGATGGTATTACAGAACTTTACAATGAAGCTGATCAACTCTGGGGAGAACGAAAAGTTCGCCAAACTATTTTAACTTGTGCGCGTGAAACCGACAGCGCGGCTAAATTTGTTTATAAATTTAATCAACGTATTAATGAATACAAGTGTAATGCAGAACTACGTGATGATATGACATTTTTTGTTTTTAATTTAATAAATTACGATGCCAATCTGCCCAAGCTTACAACCAAGCAAACGATAACGGGAACCATTCCCTAACAAGTCATTAAGCTACTTTTAGATTTTTTTTACTAGTGGCGTGTAAAATACTTATTTTGATCGCAATTCCAAGGCCACGCACGCTTTTTAAAGAATACGTGCCACCAAGCTTTTTGACATTTTCATGCACGACATCCATTCCAAATCCCCGTCCAGAGATTTCGGTTGCATCATCTTTGGTCGAGAAATTCGGAAGAAAAACCAAATTATTTTTTTGATCTTCAGATAATCCCGCCGCATTTTCAGCTGAAATCAAACCATTTGCTACAGCTTTTGATACAACTTTTTCGGTATCTACACCAACCCCGTCATCACTAAATATAACGGAAAATGAATCCATACGATCCATAAATTCAATTTTAATTGTTCCGACTTCACCCTTACCCTGTTGCAGACGTATTTCGGGCGACTCTAATCCGTGATCCATTGAGTTTCGAATTAAATGTAACAGACACTCTTGCAAGTAAATGGCTTGATCTGTGGTTATAAGGGCCTCGTTATGTATCTCAAGGACTGCCTTTTTACTAAACTGCTTGGCAAGATCATCAACCATGCCGTTGAACTTTGACATAAGACTTGCGGCCGATTTGTATTCTAAACGCGCTAGACTCATCGCTAATCGCTCGTAAATTTCTGGTTTTAGCTGAGTGCTTAATTGTTTTAATATATTTTGCGTCTGAATTAAAGCTAACAGAGAAACTGGCAAAACATTTTCATCCCAACCAACATCGGATCTGCGAAATTTCTGAATTAACATCGAATGAGCATCTAAAACATTCTCAATTTTGTTAAGCTCGTCAACGACGGGAACTGAATTATCTGAATGAATCATTTCAGACATACGTTCTAACAGTAACGCTTCAGATTGATGAATTTGATCTGATAATACCCGCATTTTTAATTGGCGTGCATTGCCTTTCATGGTGTGCAAGTTTCGTAGTAATTCCATTAGACTGACCGGGTCTACATTTTGCGCAATAATTCTATTGGCTTTTAAGGTTTGGTGAAAACGCTTTATTGCGCTCGTTAAATCATCAAGACTGCTTTCAAGAACGCATTCGATCATACCTGTTTGCTCTTGTTCTTGTTTGAACTGCGTCTCAAGTTTTTCTAAATCAGTAATGTCATCAATGACAAACAATAATCGTTCTAAGTTAGAATTTGTATCCCATATCGGGGAGATATTTATTTTAAACAATTTTTGTTTTTGCAAATTTGTATCATTCGTCGGGATAAAGTAATCTACTTTTCGCGGAAATACCGCCTCCACCAAATCCCACTGCAATTCGTTTTCTCCAACGGCCGTGCCCAGTGCAGCTTTGACTGCGTCGTAAGCTTCTCTTTTTTTTTCCAGATTCTTATAAAGAGTCTGCATTATATTTTCACCGATAATATTGCGGCCAAAAACAAGCTCTGAAAATTTCGTAACAGGTTCTAGAATAATTCCATCTTGTCCTACCGAAAATAGGGCCTGCTGCATATTATCAACGATGGCAGATGTCTTCTTACGTTCAAGTTCGATAGCCGATTTCAATTCAGCTATTTCTGAAACATTAGAATTCTTAGTACTTTTCGTCATTGCCTAGTTTTCTTTCCATTTTGAATGGTTAAGCTCTGCTAACTACATCGACAAATTGGCAGCTATTCTTAACAAACAAAGGGCGTATTTGAAATATTATCAGATATCCTAGATCTGGACTAGACCCATCGAAACTAGAACTCGTTAGAATTTACTTTTTTAGCTTTTATTTTTTTTCAGGATTTAAAATGATGTGTACATTTTTAGGAACTTCGTCTCGTTGTTTTGCAGACATTCCCGTCGGAAATGAGCAGCACAATGTTGTCGATTTACCTGGATCAACGGCTAGGTAAAAACTCATGCACGAATCAAATATCATAAATGATCCAATGCCCGCTCCACCCGATTCAAAATTTATCATCTTACCTGGATTTTTCACATAGCAGAGCCTAATTCGCTCTATCAGTTTATGAACATTCAGCTGCCCGTACATATCTCTACAACCGATAATTACTCGACTATCGTCATGCCCGGCAAAAACTTGCGGCTTTTTTGTAGGGTCTATCGAAATGCTGTCGTAATTACGCTCTACATTTGAATTGGTATTTTCAGCATTTACATAAGGCGCGTTGAATAAACAATTCGATAACATTTCATCGCCGACAGTTCGAATATCAGCCACGATCGAGCTTCGTTTACAATACTGCGCGACATAATTTTCAAGCTCTTCAAGAACAGTTTCCTTTTCAGTAGGCACAGTAAGAAAAATGGAAAGTTCAGCGACTTCAGATTCAGTTTTTATTGTCGGATTTTCTTCACCCATGATAACCGACAACGGAAATTTAATGAATATCTCTGGAGATTTTAGAACGCTAGCCGAAAATCGAAGCTCTTCCTGAATAAAAATATTAGATTTCTGGACGATATGATCTGCTGTTTTATTTAAACATAAACTCAAGACTTGAACCGAGTTTAGCTTATCGCATAAGATAATTCGCTCATCAGCGGGCTTCAATGGGATTTCGGATAATTCTTTTAGCTCAAAGAATTTAATATTTTTGTCCATTACTTATCCTAGTCAATAGCCGTGGAATTTTCCCACTAAGTTAAAATTTAGCTTAACACGCAGCGATCAAATTAAAAGCAATTTATTCATTTTTTAATGACACTTACTTAATCCAAGACCATCGTTTAGTTTCAACGATCTAATGGCGCCAGTGTTTCAAATCGCGAAAACATAAACTATAGTTTAATTATATGAAACCTGCAGAATTTAAATATCAAGATAGTGGTGATCACTTAACAATTCAAATTAGTGGAGAACTATCGTCACACACTCACTTCCCAACTGTTGTTGCAAAGGCGAACCAGCAAATTAGCGTTGGCCTTGCAGGGGCCGGAAATGTAAACTCCGCTGGAGTGCAGGGATGGATAAAATGGCTTACCGAGACCCAATCAAATAATAAGAATGCTTCCATAAACTTTAAAATGTTACCGGCAAACTTTGCAAGATTAGCTCATCAAGTTCGTGGATTCCTGCCTGATTCCAGCACGGTAGAATCTTTCATGGCACCTTATTATTGTGCGAAATGCGATAAAAATTTCGATGTAGTTTTCACCAAAGGCAAAAACTGGAATGCATTATGGACTGCCGAGCAAATGACAAAAAGTATTTCTCATGCACCATGCCCGACGTGCAAAATCCCATGTGAAATTGATGCCGCACCCGAAGTTTATTTAAAATTATAAAAAAACTTTAGCGAACGGCGCTTAAAGCAGCTTCGTAGTTTGGTTCTTGCGCAATTTCTGCAACTAATTCAGAGTAAATAACTTTATTTTCAGGCGACAAGATTACCACGGCTCTTCCTAACAGGCCGGCTAGTGGCATATCGAACATTTGAATACCTCAGTCCGTGCCGAAGTTGCTGCGAAAACCAGTTAGAGATTCACAATTTGAAATGCCTTCGGTGCCGCAAAATCGAGATTGTGCAAACGGTAAATCGGCCGAAACCTTTAGAACAATTGTGTTTTTTAACTCGCTTGCTTCTTTATTGAAACGCCTAACAGATGCGGCACATGTGCCGGTATCAATACTTGGAAATATATTTAGTATCTTAATTTTTCCCTTATAGGTTTCGTTGGTGACTTCAGATAAATCACTTTTTACTAGCTTCGAAAAAGCTGCTATTTGTCCTTGCTTCGGTAATTCACCCGTCGTATTTGCAGGATTTCCACGAAATAATATTGAAGCCATAATCATCTCATTGATGCACGCCTAATAATTTAAGTTTTAGACCAAATCAAAACGTACTTTAAATTTTATTCTCTGCCTAGGCTTAGCCAATGAGTCATCCAAGTAAATTGTGGTACCCAGTGAGCCACGCAATCAAAATCTTTTTTCCATAACATAGTCTGAGCAAAAAAACTTTGGCTAGCATTTTGGACAACAGTGCAGGCAGCTGCATCTTGCCGGGCGCATTGAGCCGCTTCAGCCCAAAGTGAAACTTGGATTGCACCAGGATAGTGACATGCGTAGCCCGCAGTCGTCGGAATAGGTAAAATATTTTTGTCGTAACGACCCTTGTGATCGATCAAATATTTTAGGGCAGGCAGATAAAGAAAGTCGTTAGGCTCCATGGCTTTTGATTCAATTTGCGCAGCCAACGGCTCCATTTTTTCCTTAATCAGTTGTTTTATTTGTTTTGATACTTCTAAATTTTTACTTTTTGAAAGTTTAAATAAAAATAAACTCATCAGCCAAGAATCGTGCGTGCCAATTAGACCATGGCCATAGCTTTGTTCTGGAAAGTCGGCGGACTTAAGCCACTGAAGCATATCTTGGGTCAAATCCCAACGAATTTTCTGAAACCGCTGGTTGTTTGAAATTTCCCGATGGCTCAGTTCCCATAATAATAACAACATCCAAGTGCGGCCATACGGTTTTTCAAAATTGGCATTTTCTGGCGCCATCAAAAATTGGTATTCGCGCTCTAGCCTTTCAATTGTTAAAATGGACATCATTTTGTCTTCTAGATCTTGATCTTGAGTGACTCGCGCCATGGAAAGTAAAGTCCAGTGAGCATGAACATCAGAGTGCCAATCATAACTGCCACTAAACTCTGTCGTACTGTACTTCGCGTGTGTATGGTGAATGGAATTCCAAATCACCACTTTCAGTTTTTCAATCTGATCCGGCGCTAGAGTCTGAGAGAAGGATTTTAAACATGAAAAAATTAAAATTAAGAAAAGTGTTTTTGTTTTCATTTCCCGAGTATATATTTAAAGAATTGAAATAAATACTGTCAGAAAATTAGACAGGCGAAATTTACATACCTGTCAAATTTACTATACGTTTTAACAACTTAGACTTAATTGATATTAAGATGACCGTGCTTACCTAATGCAGAATCTGCCTTTTTACCCGTTAAAACAGCTTTGGCGAAACCCACTAATTTAACTAAAGGCGCGGTTGGTGATTCCCAATAGTCGGCGCTTTCAACAGCCACTTGAACTAAACACAGTTCGGGATCTTCTAAGCCCTCGGGAAACCAAGCTTTTAAAAGTGGATTCCAAAGTTCCTTTGCTTTTTGCTTATCATTAATTACAGCCGCATGCCCGCTAGCCGAAGCAAAAGAATTATCTTTTGGATTTGAAAAAGCTAAATTTACTGTCGAGTTGTTCTCAATTTGTTTTACCATCAAAGATGTATTTCTAGCAAAAAACCATAAATGCCCGTCGAATTCGGCTTGCTGCAAGCTCATCGGCCGCGATTGCAAATTTTCATCTACTGTACTCATTGTTGTAAGCATAGCAAATTTAATCTCTTTAATTAGTTTCGAAAAATGCTGAATATCATTCATAGTTTTATTCCTTTTAAGTTCTGGGTAATGGGTAAAATCTTCTTAATGGCATTGAGTTCCTACAAATTTCTATAAATTTGCAATAAATAAGCCTTTTGACGATCGCACTAACCGGCGTGATACTAACTAATGATAATTAAAAGTGCTCTGTGGACTTGTAAGTTCTAAAGCCGACCCATTAATAGCAGCACAACGATGACTATAACTATTAATCCGATGCCACCGCTTGGCCCATAACCCCAGCTTTTGCTATGAGACCAAGTAGGAATAGCTCCAACTAACATCAATATTAGAATAATTAACAAAATTGTACCTAAGCTCATCTACTTCTCCTTGAAATTATGTCGTAATAATTTACGCTATTATCACTTAGTCGGGAAAAGTAGTGTCAGTCTACAAATAAAATGGTTTTTGATTCTAAGTTAAGTTTAATTAAGAAAGGTTTTATGAATATCGCAATTACAGGTGCCTCAAAGGGAATAGGTTTAGAACTTACGCGACTTGCATTAACTGACGGCCATATTGTATGTGCCATAGCTAGGACGGCTAATCAATCAGTGGAGTTAAAAAAACTAGCCGCAGTTTTTAATAAAAAATTACTTATCCTAGATGCAGATGTGACGGACTCGACAACGGCACCAAGAATATTAAATGCAATTATCGAATGGGGCACTTTAGATATGCTTGTCAATAATGCGGGGATTTTAGAAAAGGAAGATTCTGAGAAATCTCTGATGAGATCCTTTCAGGTTAATTCGATTGCTCCATTTCTACTTACGACTGCCTTATTGCCGAAGTTAAAAGCTGGTGCGCGACCGGTCGTCATCCAAATCACTAGTCGAATGGGTTCCATTGCAGACACAAGTTCAAGTGGTCATTGCGGCTACAGAGCCTCGAAAGCAGCGCTAAATATGTTTAATAAAAGCATTGCCGTCGAAAATCCGTGGTTAACTGCGATTGTAGTTCATCCGGGCTGGGTGCAAACCGATATGGGCGGCGCAGGCGCACCAGTTAAGCCTGCAGATTCTGCTCGGGGAATTTGGAATGTTATTGAAAAGGCGAAAAAAAATTCTTTAAGTGGAAAATTTTTTGATTATAAGGGCGAAAATCTACCTTGGTAGATTATTATTTACGAAAGTACTAGAGCTCATCGGGAATTCCAGCTACTATTGCCTAAATTTAGCGTTTTTCTATGAGGATTCACCATGAACACATTTCCAGATTTTGGACTACTACCTTCAATCATAAAAACTTTAAAAGCCAAAAGAATTTTTACACCTACTGAAATTCAAAGATTCGCAATTCCGTTAATGATGTCTGGTCAATCCGTGGTTGGGGTTTCGGAGACTGGCAGCGGTAAAACATTAACTTATGCCTTACCGTTACTTCATATGTTGAAAAGTTTTGAAGATCAGGATCAGCCTGTTACTAAGCCTGCTTCACCGCGCGCTATCGTGATGGTGCCTACACGCGACCTTGGCGAGCAGGTTTCTAAAGTTTTCAAAAACTTTACTCATGATACCCGCTTACGCGTTAGGCCGGCCTTGGGTGGAATGACTTTTGAACAAGCCCGCCGCAATATTGGTGGACCCTTTGAAATATTATTGGCCACACCGGGCCGATTAGTTCAGTTAATGGATAACAAATTAATTAATCTTTCTGATGTTCGTTTTTTAATTTTTGATGAAGCTGATCAAATGCTTGATAAAGGCTTTTTGACAGAATCAAATAGAATTGTGGCAGAGTGCAAGCCCAATACTCCGTTAGCTTTATTTTCGGCTACCGTTTCTTCAACTGTTCAGAGTTTGATTAATTCATTATTTGCAAAGGCTGAAGTCATTCGCAGTAGTGGCAGCGGCAAAGTTGTAAAAAGTCTACAAACTCAAAATGAAATTATAATTGATGGCATCCGTTGGCCGCTATTTGAAAAATTATTAAAGCAAAAGGTTTCCGGCGGAACTATTGTTTTTACAAATACACGAGATCAGTGCGACAAGCTTTCACGCGAAATTACCGACAAAGGATTCCAATGTCTTGTTTACCGCGGCGAAATGGATAAAAGTGAACGTCGAACCAATCTTAAAAAATTTCGTGACGGAGAAATTGATTTACTTGTGTCGACAGATTTAGCAGCGCGCGGGTTAGATTTAGAGCATGTGGGCCGCGTAATTAATTTTCATCTTCCACAGCAAATGGAAAATTACCTTCACCGGGTGGGTCGTACTGCGCGTGCAGGACGCGCAGGCCTAGTTATCAATTTAGTTACCGAGCGTGATTTACGCCTTATCGCAGCCCTTGAGGGAAAAGGCCAGTCAGCTAAAGAACTGAAAAATCGCTTCAAAGGCGAAGATGGAAAAAGACTTCATGTTGCAAAAGATCAGCGGAAGCCAAAACCGCTATCAAAAACCTCTGCAAAAACAGCTACAAAGAGTGCCGCGCCACGTGGAAAATCTAAAAAAGTTTTTAAACCAAAACCTAAACCAACAGAGCAAACAATGTTGAAAGTGCATGGCAAACCGAAGGCTTCAAATAAAAAATAGCGACGGTTTCTATACTATACGTTTTTAGAAGCGCTAAGAAGTTTTTTAAGTTGTGCAGCTTGAAAACTGCCGACGCCTGAACTAAAAAGACAGCGAGCTAAAGGATCCAATAGTATATCTACTGTTGCTAGCTCTGCCTCAATCTCTGCCTCAAACTTTGTATCATTTATTCTTACATACATCGAAGTAAAAGACTCACCCGAATTAAGAGCGGAATAAAGTTTAAAAATCGGAAGTTCTGTAAGCCAAATTAACTTAGACGTCGAGCTTGGTGCAGCAAGCTCGATTCTTCCTTTCGTAAAATGGTACAAAATTATTTCAGGAATTCCATCTTTATCAAAAAGAGATAGCTGCCAAAAACCCGACTTCAAAAAATAATTTTCCTCTGGGCTATCCAGTAAGTTGTATTTTTCAACTAAGTTTTTGCGGCAATAATCAATTACCGAAGATTTTTGTGGTGTCGTTAATTTTTTAAAATGACTAGCAATTTCAGCTGTGCTTGACGGTTTAAAATCTGGATTAAATTCGTAATCAGAAACCGGATTTTTTTCTAAATCAACCCAGGCCAAGTCCGAACCTTTTTTCAACTCAGCTTTAGTTAAAATAATCGTACAAGAAGGGTCTAACTTTATCACCTTAGCCGTTGGAATTTCGGTATTAATTTGATCCGTAAATTGGCGATAAGTTATTGGAAATAAGGCAAAATTATACCACGACCACGATTCATGAATAAATTGGCACGAACTGGGAATTATAAATCTTGGATTTAGCAGCTTGATTTGCTGTATCCATTCATCAGGAATGGACCTTGCGGCAGGTTCGGCTCTTGTGGGCGAAAGCACTTCAAGCTCACATAAAGTTTGAAAGGGCCAAAGTACAAGATCCCACTGCGCATGTTCCAGCAGCTTATCAAGTGCTAAGGGGTCAATCCAAGCATCGACAACATTTAAAATATTTAGTCCTGAAACTTCAATATGAAAAATTGTGTCGACATCGGGGTCTAAAGCCTTGCGCGGAGTAACCTGAAATTCTCCGATAGTGACTGTTTTATCGATATGCAACGGGTATACATGTAAAAATCCTAACGCTGTAATCAATGTAAATAACTCTTCATGAATACTGTATAAATATATCGGGGTTTCCTTTTCGATCAAATTCAGACTTTCTAAAGATAAGTGATCATCATGGATATGAGATATAAAAACCGCAGACCAATTTATTTTTTTAATTTTATCGATATTGAATTCTACGGAGGGAAAAGCGTAGCAATTATGACTGAATGGATTTTCAAAGATAGGATCAAAAATAATTTTATCTTTGTTGTTATCAAAAATATATCCGGCGTGAAGCACTCGTGAAACTTTTAACTCCATCTAAATTACTTTACGGCCATCAAATAGAAGCAAATTCCCATAATTCCATTTAATAAAACAAAGTTAACTGCTGCAAATATCGCACGAAGCCCCAGTTTATTATGAAATTGTATCGGCGCTGGATAATAATTGCCTGGTCCCATCACCACAAAAACAATTAAAGCCCCGTGAAGAAGAGTATGACCGATAATTTCTGTTTTTCCAAAAAATGCCGATGTCGTAAAAAAAACTAGGGTGATCGTTAAAGCCAGGGGTCTTTGCAAAACACCTATAATAAGTAAATAACCAAGGCTCATCTCAATAAAGACACACGCCATTAAGAAGAAATTATGCGGCAACCCCATTGCTAATCCTGGTTGTTGCCGAAGCACATCAAGACCCCATGTTGGAAAAAACAATTTTTCTAAAGCAACCCAGCAAAGTGAAAAACCTAATCCGACATATAAAGCGGGAATTCGTGACTGAGCAATTTTTTTACTTTCAGTTGCAGCGACGACTAAAAAGTATCCGATGGCTGGATAAACTAAATAATCCAACATATGAAATAAACCAAAAGTGAGCACGCCATAAACATATAAGGCTATCATGCCCAACCCAGCTATAGGTGTCGTCTTAGCTGTTAGTAACAATAATGCCAGCATGAACTGCCACCAGCCAGCACCGCTTGAGGGAATTTTTAATTCTGGAGCTATCATGGCATCGGCCTGCCATGATAGCATTAAAGCGGCCCCTGTAAAAACACGCAGTATCACAGTCGTTTGATCGGAAAAACTTTCTAAATAATCCGCAATTTTTTTTGACCACAGCTTTTTTTCCAAAAAATGATCGGCAAATACTAGAAATGATAACGTCACCATGCTTAACAAAATTAGAAACCAAAACGCAAAGCAATTTAAATCTGCATAATAAATAATTTTAAATTCTTGATTTCGCGCAAACCATTTTACATGAGCTTCAGCAGTTTGCGAAATCAACGTAATAAAATTTATGATAAAAATAAAAATTGAAAGCTTTTTCATTAAACTTTTGATTTCGAAATAATAATGTTTTCGACTTCTAATAACAGCCAAAAGCCCAATCCCCAGATACCATTTAAAAGAAGACCGAAGGGTATGAACGCAGGTTTGAATTCGACTCCTTTAAGCGGAAGCACCACCACAAAAGCTACTAGGGTTGGTAAGATGGCTCCTAAAACAGTTGCTAAAATAATTTGTGATTTGCGTGGACGACTTTCGATCAGCTTCCAAATTACAATCCCCCAAAGTCCAGCAAAAAAGGCCAGCGATAGGACGCTTGGAACACCTAAAGGCTTGGTCGGTGCCATACTGTAAGCACCGAATGGAATCAACGCAAACATGTTAAATACAGCCATAACTCCTTGGTGAAAAATCAAAGTGGAAAGAAATCCTGCAATAAAAGCTTTAACATAAGTCATAAGTGCTCCTTGGGTTTTTACTTTAGTACAAAATTATTACGATCTACAAAGATAAAATAAATTTGCTCTGGCCTCCACAGCTTTTTTTGCTAACGCGTCGACATCAACCAGACTATTTGCTCTAGTCCTAAAATTTTTTTCGTATTTAAGAAAACATCAACATATGTTGCTCTTTTCTAGATGCAATATTTAAGAAAAATACTACACTATATCGATGTACAAGCTACGCGACTATCAGCAGCAGGCCGTGACGAACGTCATTAAATTTTTCCAAAAAAAACGTCAGCCCGCCATGATTGTTCTTCCTACCGGTGCTGGCAAAAGCCTAGTGATCGCCGAACTTGCGCGAATTGCCAAGGGACGCGTATTGGTGCTGGCCCACGTAAAAGAATTGGTCGAGCAAAATTATGAAAAGTACAAAAGCTATGATCTTTCGGCAGGAATTTTCTCGGCCAGTCTTGGAAAAAAAGATTGGGATCAAAAAGCTATTTTCGGCAGTGTGCAATCTGTAGCGCGCGCACCAGATGAGTTTTTTAATAATTTTTCGCTACTAGTTATCGATGAGTGCCACCGGGTGGCCGACGAGGGGGCCACCCAATATCAAGAGGTGATTAAAAAACTACAGGAGCGAAATCCGCAACTTTTTATTTTGGGCCTAACAGCGACGCCTTATCGACTGGGCTTAGGGTGGATCTACGAATATTCTTATGCCGGTGAATTGAAAACCGATAAGACCAGATTTTTTAAACAGTGCGTTTACGAATTACCCTTATCTTACATGATTAAACATAATTACTTAACCATTCCAGTAAAGGTTGATATCCCCGTCACTTGTTATGACTTTTCCGAGCTTATGGAAAAAGATCGCATGTTTACCACAGCAGAGGTGGAAGAAATCCTAAAAAGCCAAAAGCGGCTAACACCATTTATCATTAAAAACATTATAGATATCACAAATCGATTTCAGCGAAAAGGAGTCATGATTTTTAGTAGTTCCGTAAAGCATGCGGAAGAAATTTTATCTTATTTGCCTGCTGATGATTGTAGTCTTATTTTGGGCGATACAGACATGAATGACCGCAATCAAATCGTTGCTGACTTTAAGCAACGAAAATTTAAATATTTAGTCAATGTTTCAGTTTTAACAACGGGCTTTGATGCTCCTCATGTGGATGTTATTGCTATTTTACGACCGACTGAATCGAATAGTCTTTACCAACAAATAGTCGGACGTGGACTTCGCTTATCTGAAGATAAAAAGGATTGCTATGTTTTAGACTACACAGGCATGGGTCACGATATTTTTGCCCCCGAGATCAGCGACAAACGACCGGCAAAAGACACTGTAGCAGTTCAAGTGACTTGTCCAAAATGTGAATTTGAAAATAATTTTTGGGGTTATGCAGATGACGAAGGTTTTGTTATGGAACATTTTGGAAGAAAATGTAAAGGAGCTACGCAAGATCCTATCACCTTTAAAATTACCCCATGCGGCTATCGTTTTCGTTTTAAACTTTGTCATGCGTGCGGTAGTGAAAATGATATTACTGCCAAAGCCTGTGAAAAATGTAAGGTCATTTTAATCGACGCTGACGCGAAATTAAAGCAAGCAAAGTTATCCAAAAATTTTCACGTACTTACGCCTGATAAAATTACTTTTGAAGAACGTCAGGACAAAAATTCCAATCCCTATTTAGAAATTAGGTATTACGATCTGGACGCGCAGTATATTAGTGAAGCTCATTTTTTTAACAGCCCATCATCAATTAAAAAATTTAACATTAATTTTTTACGGTCGCACCTGCGGCGCCCCGAGCTTGCCGTTGAATTACAAACCCCGCGAGACGTTATTAGGTTTAAAAGTCTTTTCAGGCTACCGTCATTCGTTATCGCTAGAAAACAAGATAAGTTTTGGAAAATCACTGAGAAGGTCTTCGCTGAAGAACTTTAGATTATGTTTTTCCACGGTGCACATTAATTTCTGGTTGAAGCTCATCGGCAGCGATCATTCCTTTGGATTTTTTAGTTAAAAACTCAGACAAAAATAGCGCAAGCATTGTGTAACAAAGAAATAAATAAAATCCGGGCTGCAATGAAGTTCCATTTGTTGTTAACAAAACAATTTCATCATCTGCTGAATGCAATTTCCCAAATTGGCTGGCTATGACTCCATTAAATCCTATGTAGGCCATAAAAATTGCAATAATCATAACGTCAGTCATAGACCATTTCCCTGATTTTAAAACAAAGAACTGAATGATTTTATTTTTTCTAGCACCCCAGTGGTTGTAGTAATAAACAATGGATGAGATCAACTTTGTTACAGGAAATACAACACTAAAAATAACCATCAAAATTCCGACGATTTTCATTTGCAGTGCGGGATTGGTGACCATAATCCAAAATACATCTAATACACTTTTGGTTTGAAAGTACAAAATTTGATTTAAAAACTTTACCGGATGGTCAAACAGTACAAAGCTCATTTCTGAAATCTTGGCTTCTAAATCTATCATTGGTACCGTTACACCGCTTACTAAAAGTATAAATAATATTAAAACTAGAATTATGTATTGGCTGCTTGGTAATGTTTTACTGAATCCAGCAAGTAAAAATAAGAAAGTAGCCAGGGCTATCAAAACCCAAGCCAAATTAAAAATAGTCTGCTGGGTCGATGCTATATTTTCGTCTAATTTAACTTTAGCCTCTGCCATGCTCTTAGCGCCAGCTCGACTGACAATAGCATCAATTAAAGTTAAATCTTGAGTCTCGAAGGTACTTTCAAAATAATCGTCAACTTTATTTTGCAATAAACCTTTCAAGCTTCGTTTAGCTTTCGGTTTCTGCATCATTTTCATAATTTCGTCGGCATATTGCGGAATTCCAGCTTTAATATCGTTTACATCAACAAACGTATTGATAAACGCCTGCTTAATTTTTCCTTTGACAGTGGTCTTGTTTTTTTCCTTAATTTTTTTGTTAACGCCGTCAATCAACTGATTTAGCTGAGCTTCTAACATAGGCTTAATTTTCTTTTCATTGCCTTTCAAATCTAAATCCGAAATTTCGGCATTAATTATGTTTGAAAGCTGCTCTTTCCACTGATTGATACTAAATAGCCCGTACTTGATATTGTTAATGTCAGAATAGTCTTGTTTTCTTAACTGATTTTCCTTTGAGATAGAAATTATTTGTACGCCCAAATACGCTGCTGCCAAAAATACAATAACAAATAAAATAGTCTTTAGATTTCTCATACAATTGATATATCTACATTTTAGCATTAATACAATTGAAGTGATTAAATGTTTAAAAAAACTATATAAAGAAAGTAAAATACCAAGTGCCTCAGCTGCAATAGTTTCGCTTTGAATCACGACCGTATGGTTATTGTTGTCAGGCTGCCTAATTTTAATAATGCAACTAAATCGTCAAGGAGCGACGTTAAATCGCTAAAACTTAATTATTCATTTCGATAAACTTTTTTAAATTCGAAGAATCTTACTTATTTTTACCAAAAATAAAAGGATAGTTTACGTTGGCAACTGTTTCTTTGGGTGGTGCAGGAAACTTTAGCGATCTCCCAGTTTAAAACGATCTTACCTGCCAATTGCGGATCGTTTTTCAATCCGTCTTTGTAGCACGCCTGGAACAGTTTTAAATTTTGCATGACAACACGTTTTACTGCACTTCTGTCGATTGAGTCTAATTCTTGTGCAAATACATTCACAGAAAAACTAAGCAGTAGCATCCTAAATATTTTCATAATCTTTATTTTCGTTATCAATTTTTTCATCCTCTAAAGTTCTTCCTCCAATACGAGAACTTACCAACTTTTGTTCCTTTAAAAACAGCTTTGTAGAACTTCACCATTTCGGCGGCGCTTTTACAAAACCAAATGCACGTGTAGGCTTTTAGCAATTTTGAATCCCTCTGTCGCCATTATGATTTAGCAAATGATTACAACTTATGTAAAAGAAAAAGGACTAAACCAAGTAGCTGGCATAGATTATGTAGCGGAATATGTAGCGGAATATGTAGTAGATTACGTAGTAGATCATGTCACAGATTATGTCATAGATTTGACTAATTCGGATATCGGTAACTCCTATTAGACTCTGCCTAAAATTTCAAATATGATTTAAATTTCCAATGAGTTAATTTTAAGGAGACCTCAATCATGGATCAAAATTCGCAAGGTAAATGCCCGGTCACAAGTGGCCGAGTTGCCCCGACAAACGTTATTCCACAGCCTAGACATAGTTGGTGGCCAAAGCAGTTGAATCTGCGAATTCTTCATCAGCACTCTGCTAAATCGAATCCTATGGAGGCCGATTTCAGTTATGCTAAAGAATTTAAAAAATTAGATTATGCGGCGCTGAAAAAAGATTTGAAAAAACTAATGACCGATTCGCAACCTTGGTGGCCGGCTGATTGGGGTCATTACGGTGGTTTATTTATTCGTATGGCTTGGCATAGCGCTGGAACTTATCGAACTTTCGACGGGCGTGGTGGTTCACGCTCTGGTGGGCAACGTTTTGCTCCGTTAAACAGCTGGCCTGATAACGGAAATTTAGATAAAGCGCGCCGCCTACTTTGGCCGATTAAAAAGAAATACGGCCGCAGAATTTCTTGGGCTGATTTGATGATTCTTGCCGGAAACGCTGCACTTGAATCGATGGGTTTTAAAACTTTTGGCTTTGGTGGCGGACGTCCCGACACGTGGGAACCGGGCGAAGATATTTTCTGGGGCGCAGAAACAGAATGGATGCAGGAAAAAAGATATAGCGGAGAACGCCAACTTGCAAATCCGTTAGCCGCTGTGCAAATGGGTTTGATTTACGTGAATCCTGAAGGACCGAACGGTAAGCCCGATCCGATCGGATCTGCCTACGACATTCGTGAAACTTTTGCACGTATGGCAATGAATGACGAAGAAACCGTGGCACTAGTTGCCGGCGGGCACACCTTCGGAAAAGCCCACGGAGCCAGCGATCCAAAATATGTTGGAAAAGAACCCGAAGGCGCAGAAATGCACCACATGGGATTTGGTTGGATTAATAATTTCGAAACTGGAAAAGGTGCGCACACGACAACAAGTGGTATCGAAGGCGCATGGAAACCGAATCCAACAAAATGGGATAACGGATATTTTAATATGATGTTTAAGTACGATTGGGAACTTGCAAAAAGTCCTGCGGGCGCGCACCAGTGGGCTCCGATTAACTGTGAAGCAAAAGATATGATTCCTGATGCGCATACTCCTGGAAAAAAACATCGACCAATGATGACAACAGCGGATTTAGCATTAAAGTTTGATAAGAAATACGAAGTCATTTCCAAAAACTTTCATAAAAATCCAAAAATTTTCGCCGATGTCTTTGCCAAAGCTTGGTTTAAGCTGACTCACCGGGATATGGGCCCCGTTGTTCGCTATCTAGGACCTGAGGTGCCAAAAGAACAATTAATTTGGCAAGACCCATTTCCAAAGGCAAAAGGTTCAGTCATCAATAACAACGATATCATTGCTATTAAGAAATTAATTTTGAAATCTGGATTATCAATTTCTCAAATGGTTTCAACGGCCTGGTCGTCAGCAAGTACTTTTCGCCAATCAGATCTTCGCGGCGGAGCCAACGGCGCACGCATTCGTTTAGCTCCGCAAAAAGATTGGGAAGCAAACCAACCTTCAGAACTTGCGCGCGTTCTGGTAAAATACGAAGACATTCAAAAAGCATTCACTAAGGGTAAAAAATCTGTTTCAATTGCAGATTTAATCGTGCTTGGCGGCTGTGTCGGAATCGAGGAAGCCGCAAAAAAAGCGGGCCACAAAAAAGTTTTTGTTCCGTTCACACCTGGCCGGGTTGATGCAACTGCAGCGCAAACAGATATCGAATCCTTCAAAGTTCTTGAGCCACTTGCAGACGGTTTTAGAAACTACGCAGCTAAAGGACTTGCTATGCATGCTGCTGAATTGATGATTGATCGCGCGCAATTACTAAATTTAACAGCGCCAGAAATGACAGTGCTTGTGGGCGGATTTCGCGCATTAAACACGAATCACAATCAAGTGAAGCACGGCAATTTCAACGCAAAATCTGCCACATTAACGAATGAATTCTTCACCAATCTTCTTGATATGAATATCGGTTGGAAAGAATCATCGGTTCCCGGAGAATTTGTCGGAATTGACAGAAAATCCGGAAAAGAAAAATGGTCAGGAACACGCGTGGACTTGATGTTTGGTTCGCATTCAGAACTACGTTCAATCGCAGAAGTCTACGCAGCCAATGACGGAGAAGAAAAATTTGTCAAAGATTTCGTTTCTGCTTGGGTTAAAGTGATGAACGCAGATCGCTTTGATTTGCACCGATAAATAAATCACGCATTTTTACAGATTAGAATCTCGGAAGTGGAGGAAGATTTTTTCCTCCACTTTTTTTGGGGATCAATCTAAGAAAAGTGCTTTTGATTATGTCGCGAAGTCAAAAGCTTCGCGCAACCAGTCTGTTAAAGGTTATTCGATCTGATAGGCATGTACCAATTTAAAAAGACTGCAATATCTATTTTTATTGATATATGAAAGCGGTTCTGTTTCAAATTTCAACCTGTATTCCAATTTCAACCACCCTGTCTTTAGGAAGCTGAAAATAATCCGTAGCTGAAATTTCATTTCGTGAAATCAAACTAAATATTTTTTCGCGCCAAATGGCCATGCCTGGAAAATTCGTCGCATAAACGCTGTGTCGCCCGATGATGTAACTAATTTTTTTATAATCCACTTCAATGTCTCCAAATTTGAGGTCTTTTATATCTCGTGGAATATTGGGAAGCTCTAAGTAGCCGTAGTTTAACGTCACATAAAATTTGCCTTCGCCAAGATCTTTTACTTGTGAACGTTCGGAATAATTTACGGAAGGTGATTTGCTGACAGCAACAGACAAGAAAATTAAATTACGGTGAACAGTTTTGAAGTGTTCATAGGTATGAACCAAAGCGTAAGGAGCAAGTTTTAAATTTCGGTTTAGGTAGACAGCTGTGCCTTCGATACGAACCGGATTTTCTGCATCAATATCTTTTAGAAGTTTATTTAACGGGATTAATTTCTGCGCTAATTTTAAAGATAAAAGTCGGCGTCCCGCATGCCAAGTTGTCATAATCGTGAAGCCAGCGACACCAACCAAAAGCGGAAACCAGCCGCCATCAAAAATTTTTAGAATATTCGCAGACAAAAATGCCAGATCTATGATTAAGAAAAACCCGCACAGGGATCCTGCGCTTAAACGGCTCCATTCCCATTTTTCGCGTGCAACAACATAAAATAGGATCGTGGTAATGACCATTGTTGTTGTAACCGCCAGCCCGTAAGCCGCCGCCAGATTGCTTGATGATTTGAACGCGATAACTAAACCAATAGCGCCAACCATTAAAAATCGACTCATAGTTTTTACGTAAATCTGCCCGGATTCTTTTTCGGACGTGTGAGAAATGTGCAAGCGCGGCGCGTATTTATGCTGAACGGCTTGCATCGTGATTGAAAAAACACCTGTGATTAAAGCTTGCGATGCGATAGTCGTAGCAAGCGCCGCAAGAATCACCACGGGATAAAGCGCCCAACTGGGAGCCAGCAAAAAAAATGGATTTTCAATTGCGGACGGCGTTCTTAACAAAAGTGCACCCTGACCAAAATAGTTCAGCGTCAGTGCAGGCAGCGCCACAAAAAACCAAGCTTGAGTAATCGGCTTTCTGCCAAAATGCCCTAAATCAGAATAAAGAGCTTCACCACCAGTCACCACTAGAAATACTGCTCCCAGAGAAACAAATCCATACCACATATTATTTTGAAAAAATAAAATCGCAAAGAGGGGATTGATCGCTTTGAAAATTTCCGGAGTTTTAAAAACGCTGTTTAATCCTAAGATGGCTAGAACAATAAACCATGTTAATGTAACAGGTCCAAATATTTTTCCCATTGCACTGGTCCCGTGTTTTTGAATAGAAAAAAGTCCAATTAAAATTCCTACCGTGATCCAAATCACATAAGGCGTAAAAATTGGAGTAATTAAGCTTAGTCCCTCGACTGCACTCAAAATAGAAATGGCCGGTGTGATCATTCCATCGCCGAAAAGAAGGGCGGTTCCGAATAATCCAAGCAAGATCAAAAATTTTCTTCTTTTAGGGTATGGATCAGGTTCGTCCTCGGAATTAGACGGAGTAATCAGCGATGTGAGCGCCAGAATTCCTCCTTCACCCTTATCGTTGACCTTAAGTATAAATCCTAAATATTTAAATGATATTACTAGCATGAGTGACCAAAATATAAGTGATAGAAGCCCCATCACATTCTGCGGTTCGGCCAGCATATGATGGCCGGGATAAAAAGCCTCTTTCAAAGCATAGAGAGGGCTGGTACCGATGTCCCCATACACAACGCCGAGGGCAGCAAGTGCGAGCAGATATTTGTAGGCGGGTGTATTTGATTTCGGTTTTTGCAATTTGACTTTCTAGCTATGATTATTCCTGATTGGCCTGATTCTAACCCATTTTGCCGAAATAGAAATATTTAAATATTGCAAATTTTTCTTTTTTTGACGGGGACGAAGTTTTTTTTCTAAAGCCTTAGTAAAAACTCGTGAAAATGAACGGTGCATAGTTTTCGTTCCCGTTTGTCCTACTTCAAAGTAACCAGCACTTTAAGCAGGTTACTGCTCTTCAAACCGTTTATTACGCTCTAAGAAGAAATAAATTGGTTGTTCGAGCTGAGGCTGCCCGCCTTTTGCCATGAAGGCATCGCAAACCTAAGCTTCGACTTCGGCACGCTGCTGAAGAGAAGGATCAGAAAATCTACTCAACCTCCAAGCATTTGTTATATTTAGTTTTTCAACCATACTTGGCCATTGGCCTTGAGGAGCACTCGTGATCAACCGGAACGGTTCTCTATGACTATAGTGACCGATATAATTGAGAGAATTGAAGTTTGACATTTTGATTTTTGGAAGCTCGTTTATGAAGTCTTAATTCGGGCAGTAAACCTACGGCTTCAACCAAGCGAAGAATTCTATCGATTGTTATTTTCTGTAAACTTCCAGATAAAATTCCGGTCACTGCACTTCTTGGTAACTTAGCTTTCTTTGCAAACTGAACATGAGTCAAATCTTGTTTTTGAACTTCTTTGATAACCGCAGCAATCAGCTGCGCCTTAATAACGGCCTCAACTCCTCGAAGCGGAGAAATTCCTAATTTTTTTGCAAGGTCTAAACCTTTAACTGACTGTTTCATGGAACTCCTTTTAATCTTTGCTTTGTTAATTCAATATTTTCTTTCGGTGTTTGCTGTGATATTTTTTGAAATGTATGAATCAACCAAATGTCAGTCTGCTTTCGAGTAAAGTACACAACTCTATAAATACCCGAACGACCTTTGAGTCGTATTTCGTGAACTCCGCTCCCAATTGATGGCATTGGCCTAGCCAGCGGCATCGTAACTAGCACTTTAAGCAGGTTCTAGCGCAGTTTAAAAAAACAATTTATAACCACGCAAACTTAAAAATACAAGGCGCGTGCTATGAATCCAAAACCCAATCAAGAATTAATAAAGCTCAGTGATCTGTGCTGGCAGTTTCGTCGTGACGAAGGTTACTTGAAGCCACTGCCCGCAGAATATAAAAAACAAGCCTTAGAATTTTTGTTAAACGGAACAAAAGCCAGTGATATTGCTAAGTACCTTGGAGTGCCAGTTCACAGTCTGAAAGACTGGCGAAAATCATTTGAAAATAGAAAAATACAACTGCAAGTGCAATCAGAAAACAATTACTTTACTGAAGTTAAAATTGAGCCTGGTTTATCCACAACAAAATCTGTGGATAAGTCAGCGATCAGTGTAATTTTTGAAATTAAGAACCTATCAAGTCATGAATTAATTAAAATAATTGGGATGGGTTAGTCTGATGTTTTTTGAACGAAAGAATTTAAGAATTTTCATTTATGGTGCAGTGATTGACATGCGCTGCGGTTTTGAAAAGCTTTACTACTTTACAAAAGCAACTATGCAACAAGATATTAATCAGGGTCATTTATATTTATTTTTTGGTAAGAATCGCCGTAGGATAAAAATTTTGTTTTTTGACGGCACGGGATTAGTGCAAATTTCTAAGCGAATAGAACGCGGTAAATTTATGTCACGCTTAGAATTAGGAGAAATATCAGAGATTACTTTTCTAGAATTTAAGCAGGCTTTTAACGGCGGGCTGATTGTTAAGCCTCAGGGGGATCGAAGTATTTTTATAAATAAATCGATGACGCAAGTGGGGCCTGGTTTACAGATGGGCTTTAATCAGTCAAATTTAGATCATGCGTGCAATTGATAATGAAAATAATCCTCGAATATTAAAAGCACTTTCAAAACTTCAGCACGCAGAAATTATTCGATTGCAAGATTTAATTAAAAAAATTATTTCTGAAAAAGACCAAGCTTTACAACAAAAGTTTAGTGCTGAAGAAAGTTTATTAATTTTGCGCAAGAAATGTTTCGGAAAATCATCTGAGAAATCAATTAAAGATGAGACTGATGATTTTGATAGATTAAGATCAGCAGATGAGTCAGAGCTTACACTGCACAGCCAGAATTTAGTGCCGTCCATATCAAAGAAGCAGACTAAAAAATTGGATGAAGAAATTATTTACTCTGAGTTAACTGAACTTGAATTAAAAGAAGCATCAGTTCAAATGAATTTACAAAGTCCAAGCTCTGATCAATGGGAAAAACTTGATGGTTTAGTTGATGAATCTGTGATGGTGACTGTGATAGAGCGTAAGTATTTACGAAAGTTAATACGCCGCCAGAAGTATAAGTTAAAAAGAGAATTCAATACGACAGAAAAAGAATCAGTCATCATTACTGCAGAAAATCCAGAGTTAAGATTATTACCTGGCTGTGTTTACTCGGTTGAATTTGCAGCGGCTGTGATTGTAGATAAATATTTATATCATTTGCCGCTAGAGCGACAGTGCCGAGAAATGAAAAGTCTTGATTTGTTAAACATGAGTACGCAAGTTTTGTATAATGTGTCCCGAATGGCTGGTCTTCATTTCGAAAACATAGCTCTAGAAATTAAATCTGAGATTTTAAGTTTATCCTTAGTTCATGGAGTTGAGACACCGTGGCCAATCAATAACAAAAAAGACAGTAATGGCTACATGTGGATCGTATCGAATCAGGCTGGTAGTTATTACCGTTTTGAGCCGACAAGGTCTGGAAAAGTTATCAAAGAAACGTTGTCTAATTATGAAGGCTGGCTCATGACAGATGGCTATAGTGGTTACAATCAGTTTAAGGAAAAGAAAGATAAGAATATTTTAGAACTAAAAATTAAATTAGCGCAGTGCCATGCACATGCTAGGCGTTATTTTAAAGATGTTGAAGAATCAAATCCTGAAATTACTGAATATCTTAATTTTTATA
>JAYUWH010000105.1:0-4148 GCA_043753645.1 Bdellovibrionales bacterium | reverse complement strand
AGTCGGCGGTTATTTTACGAGCTAAAAGTTTTAATCAAAAATGTACTCATGCTAAAAATCGATTCCTGTGTATTTTATTAAGTTTGATTTCTTATAAGCAAATTAAAATTAATAACTTATGACCTGTAACTCCAGAAAAGTTAAGCACTCTCATCCTCAATCGATCTCCTTCAATAAAATTAAATCGATAAAAATGTACAAGCAGAGATTATTGAAAAAGCGTTGACAAGATTATGCAAAACCCAAATGGTTTTTAAATTCACTTTCCTATAAGCAAGACCTGATGTGCGCGGAAGCCATTGACAAAGCCGCTAGCTCCCACTTTTTTATGATTGAACGCAATAGAAAACCTTCTACAAACTCAAAAACATCTGACAAGGCCAGCCACAATTTTATTTTTTTAAAGATAACAGCTCGAGATTATTAATTATTGGTGAAGGCTCAGCCAATCTACTCGAAACAAGCGTTCTGAGTATTTTTATAGACTATCAGATAGTTTGGATCAAAGACAAAATCGACCTGTCTGAACTGGCAAAGAAAAGATGGGTCGAAAAATGGAGTGTGGCTAGAATTGCAGCCCATTTCGGCTTCGGCAGGACTGCCATCGTGCGTGAGCTTGGGAGATTGAGACGAAGTCCCGATCTGATCGCGGACGGCGTGGCGCGGTCTCTCGCGAAAAGTCGAAAGTATCGGCTTATGGGGAAATCTTGACTGATCGACCCCGAGTTACTTGGCTGATTTGTTAAATGAAAGGACTTGAATGAATTCGTTTGTGAAATGGACTTTTGGTGTTGCTTTGAGCTTGGCTGTTTCAGGCCAGTTAAAAACTGCAACTTTTAAAATGGCCGAATTGGCGCTAGATGCCCACAGGCATCAAATGAGCTATGGAAAGTTCAGCCGACTTCTGACGACCGCTGCAAAAAATCAGAAAATTCATCACTGAGCTTTTCTGACCAGAGCGGTACTGGAAAAGAGACAGGCTCCATTTTTTGGAGCCTGTCTGGTGTATTTATTTCTAATGACGAGTGTTATTAGACCGCAGATTTAATCGTGGGTAATTTGAAATAGTTTTGCGTTGATAACGAAAGTGCCACTAGCATACAGAAGCTCATTGAATAAATAATCAGGTCCTCAGTATTGATCGATTGCAGACTAACCTTGTAAATCTGCAATATCATAAATAAAACCACTGCTATTCTTGAAATGACGACCGTGAGTCGATCATTTCGAATGAAATAAACGAAATATCCTGCAAAGACGAGAACTAATAAACTGCTCAACAGAAGATGCAGATATGCAAAATTACCTTGGAAAGAGCTAAGCCGTTTAGTCTCTGTAAATAAAACTGCCGTATACGCTAAGGAAATGACAAAAGCCGAAACACTAACTATCCAGTTAAAAATTCGTTGCATTGCTTTACCCCCAACACTCAAGCAATATTTTATACTCGTTTTACTTCAATATCTATACTAGCCAGCCTTTTTCAAAGCTAAAGGATAGTCCAAAAATCAATGAATATCGACGGCATGCGATTTCTTTCGGCTGAGCTCTTCTGGCCTCGCAATTAGACTCTCCTAATCAGCGTCGCGGCCCTTGATGACTTTAAACCGAAATTAGGAGCCTTTCCGGCCAGTCATTGGGGGTTAACTTTTTATTCAATTCGTCCTTTAGCCAGCTTGTTGCATGAGCGCGACATTTGCATTTATAGAATCTCATGACCTCAACTGCCTTTAAGCTGTTTTTCACAATCGTTTTTAGCCACTTTTTAAGCTCAGTTTGGGCTATGTCTAACTCTTTTACAGACTCAGACGTTAAATCCTGCGTTGTCAAAATCTGTGGGCCTGGCGAAAACAACGTCTCTGCCTATGACGTCCTGAAGGGCACAAAAACTCCTCCTGATTTTTCTGAGTTTCAGGCCGAATCTCGTAAGAGATTAACATTTGCCTACGAACAAAAAAGAAACTTCATAAATGGGCTCCATAAGAGTTTTAACATATTGGCTGATGCAAACGCTGATACTATTTTTAAAGAAACCCAATCTAAATTACTCGCTAAGTATTTCATCCTATCCAAAATCAAAACCAAAGACAGCATTATCAATTCGATCAAGCTAGGCCCCGTTAATAGCAAACTTGCCATAAATTGGGATAAAGTAGAATCTTTTTTAAAAAAAAACCCACAAGATTTGCGGGAGCCATATCTAAATTATTTAAAAGGACCATTCCAATTTTTTTTAGATTACCTCAATGAGAATATGTACCTAGAGGCGGTCAATCGAAAACCCGATCTTATTTTGACAGTAACAAAACTTTTAAGACCACAGATTAATGTTACCGAAGCTTACTCTGACTTACGCCAAGAAACTTTATTCCGTTATGAAAAATTAAAAACTATTTACGGTCACTTTTCCTCAATTGTCATCGACGAACAAGCTATCGAGAAACTAAAAAAAGCGTCTGACATTCAGCAACTCATTGGTCATGAAAGAGATATCGCTATGCTTTTCTTCAAGCTTCCAGATCTTAAACTTTTGTTAGATGAAAATTTCAATACATCACTGGCAACTTGGACTTCTATTGAAGCAGTTAAAATTAAAGAAGTTGTCGATTTGGATAATCTTGAATCAAGCTTTTCTAGCTGGAGCAATGATTTTTCTTATCAAAAAACTTTAAATGACGACCTGGGTAGGTGCGAATCAATCTACAAGGAGCTTGCGGCGACAAGACCTAGTACAGATCAAATTAATCATTTTAAAACAAACGCGGAGGATATAAAAAATAAATCCGTTCAAGTTGCATCTGAAATTATTAATGATGATTCGGTCTTAAATGATTTAAAAAATATAACTTTTTCCTTTCCGCTTACTTGGGAACAAGAAAAGAATTTATTCTTCACAAAACTTGACCGACTTACATCAGAGGATCAATCATCGGTTGATAAACTAAAAAAACTAGATGAGTTTTCCAAGCTTGTCGTATTGAAAGCAGTATTAAATAAGTCTTATGGTGAAACACCACGTTTCAATCTTTGTGGTGAGATCAACGTGGCGGCACATGCGAAAGTTCATGATTTCAGTATCATCGGACAAGGGCTGATTAATGTAAGTGCCTTTACGGTGTCTAACCCAGAAGTAGGTGTTGGAATTCTCGCTCATGAAATTGGCCATGCACTAACAGGTTCATTTTTAAACTATTCCAACAAAGCAGATGGCAGACTTTTAAAAGATGAGCGTCTCTGTGTTCGAGATAGAAATCCTAATTTCAATGGCCTTAATGATAAAACAAATTCGGCATTTCCATTTTTTGAATTTGATAGCCTTTGGAGCGAAGAAGACTTTGCGGACTATTTTTCTTCAAGAGTAACTAAAAATCTCAAGGTAAAAAACTTCAGCTGCGCACTTTTACAAATGAAAGACGGCGTCTACTTAACTGATCAAATGAGTCTCGAACCGAAGTCTGGCGATCCACACTCGTCAGGTTTACTTAGACTACTGGAATCATCGAGAGATCTGAAAGCGATTCCTTCTGAGTGTGCTGAATTAGTTTCGAAACTAAAAAGTAATCCAGTTTGTAATTTTTAAACCTCGGTCAAAATACCTGATTTGCTAACTGAAGTTTTGCTACTTGAAAAACTCACCGTCTAAGTAAACGAGCAAAACTGATCGATATGAATTTCTACATCGATCAGTTTTTCATTTACCAAATATTCTACAAAAAATTGAAATGCAAATTTTTTGGAGCGGCGGCAAGCTGTATTCTTTGCTTCAGAATGCTCAGTTCGAATTAAATCACAGAGCGAAAAGATAAATTTCGAGTAGCAAAGGTGAACAAAAAGGAATCTATTTGTCCTCTCGGTATATATTTAATTATGCGGTCTATGGGGCCGCAAGGCGCTTTACTGGCCACAGCGCTACCCAAGATCTAAGAATAAGAACTGGTCAAGATCGCGGCCCTTTTGGGTCTATTTACAGACTCGGTAGCGGCCAAGCCTAGAATTTCGCTGGCGGCCCCATAAATCTGGTCTGAATAAGCTCGCCGATGCTTTCTAGAGATTAGTTTCCTAGACAGAACATTGCACTCAATGGGATGTTTATAGCGTGAGGTTTAGAATGCATAGACTATTTTTTTTAATCTTAAGTATTTACATTA
>JAYUWH010000104.1:0-4160 GCA_043753645.1 Bdellovibrionales bacterium | reverse complement strand
TCAAGGCGCGACCTAAACCAAAATCAAATAAACTAAAATATCCAATCATCGCCCACACAAGCGAAAGAATACCAAAGTTTTCAATACCGATTCTTTTTAGCAAAAAGGGGATGGTAACAATTCCAAGTAGAAACGGAACTCCGGCCCCTAAAAGGTTCCAAATCGTATTGCGCTTTAAAGACATTTTACACACGAGCCTGAGGTTTTAGTTAAACACGTCAACATCTTGAAAGTTTAAACCCTTCATATCCTTTTCAGATAACATTGGAATGCCAGCGTAAGGCCAATCAATTTTTAAACTGGCATCATTCCAGCGAATACACTTTTCATCACCGGGATTGTAATAATCAGTTGTTTTATACAGTACTTCTGCAGTTTCCGACAACACAACGAAACCATGGGCAAACCCTGGCGGTACCCAAAGTTGCTTTTTATTTTCTTCAGTTAGCACAATTCCAAACCATTTGCCGAAGGTCGGAGAACTTTTTCTTGCATCGACTGCAACATCAAATATTTCGCCGCGAACAGCACGCACTAGTTTTCCCTGCGGCTTTTGATACTGATAGTGCAAACCACGAAGCACACCTTTTACAGATTTTGAATGATTGTCCTGCACAAAAGAATAGTTTGAGTTGGTAATTTCACTGAAAACACGCTGATTAAAGCTTTCTAGAAAAAAGCCTCGATGGTCACCGAAGACAGCAGGTTCAATAATGTAGCAACCTTTTAGGGAAGTTTCGATCGCCTTCATGGAATCGGATCACTTGCAATTTGCTTTAAATATTGTCCGTATTTATTCTTAATCAAGCTATTAGCAAGTTCTAATAATTGCTCTGCTGTAATGTAACCCATACGAAATGCCACCTCTTCAGGGGCTGCAACTTTTAATCCTTGACGATGTTCAATCGTATGAATGAACAAACTGGCCTCGAGTAAGCTGTCGTGGGTACCTGTATCAAGCCATGCGAAACCGCGCCCTAAAGCTTTTACAGTAAGTTTTCCTTGCTCGAGATAAAGTTTATTAAGGTCGGTGATTTCAAGTTCTCCCCGTTTTGATGGCTTGAGTGATTTTGCCAAACCAACTACATTTTGATCGTAAAAGTAAAGACCAGTCACCGCATAGTTTGATTTCGGTTTTTCTGGTTTTTCTTCAAGTGAAATTGCCTTAAGTTCTTTCGACATCTCAACGACACCGTAGCGCTCAGGATCTTGAACTTTATAAGCAAATACTGTTGCGCAATCCCGGTCCAAAGCGGCTTCTTGCAACAGCTTACTAAAACCTTTTCCGTAGAAAATATTATCACCAAGAATTAGGGCGCACTTCTCCCCATTAATAAATTTTTCGCCAATAATAAAAGCCTGAGCCAATCCATCCGGTGATGGCTGCACGGCGTAAGATAAACTAATGCCCCATTTTTTCCCATTGCCAAGCAACTGCTCGAAGCGCGGTGTATCTTGCGGTGTAGAAATAATTAAGATGTCTTTAATTCCCGCTAACATCAATGTTGAAAGCGGATAATAAATCATTGGCTTATCATAGATAGGTAGCAATTGTTTACTAACTGAAATAGTGGCTGGATACAGTCTCGTTCCAGATCCACCGGCTAAAATAATACCCTTCATAATTGATCCTTCGGTTTTTCAAGAAGCTCTTCGACCCACTTTTCATTTTCAAGATACCAGGAAATAGTTTTAGAAATTCCTGACTGGAATGTTTCTACAGGCTTCCACCCAAGTTCTTTTTGAATCTTGGTGGCATCAATCGCATAACGCTTATCATGTCCAAGACGATCGGTTACAAATTTCTTCTGAGTTAGGTAGCTTAAGCCATCTTTACGCGGTCGATGTTCGTCAAGTGTAGTGCAAATAGTGTCAACGACTTCTAAGTTTCGCATCTCATTCCAACCACCAATATTATAAGTTTCACCAAGACGGCCTTTATCTAAAACTAAGGCTATAGCTTCGCAGTGATCTGTCACAAAAAGCCAATCGCGAATATTAGACCCATCGCCGTAAATTGGTAAATCTTTTCCCTTTAAACAATTATACAAAACCAGCGGAATTAATTTTTCAGGAAACTGATATGGACCATAATTATTCGAGCAATTTGTCGTTAGCACCGGCAGCCCGTAGGTATGATAGTAAGCTCTTACCAAATGATCACTGGACGCTTTGGATGCTGAATATGGACTGTTCGGCGCATACGGTGTTTTCTCTGAAAACGCAGCGTCATCGATCTCAAGGCTTCCATAAACTTCATCTGTAGAAACATGCAAAAAACGAAATTTATTTTTATCGTCAACATTTAGTTTCGACCAGTAGTTCTTTGCACATTGAAGTAAATTAAAAGTTCCGACAATATTGGTTTGCACAAAATCAGCCGGCCCGTGAATCGAACGGTCGACGTGACTTTCAGCTGCAAAATTTAAAATTGCGCGTGGTTTATATTTATCAAATAGTTCGGCAGCACCCACTGGATCACAGATATCGGTTTGGGCAAAAATATAATTCTTGTTCGTTGCCAGGCTAGCAAGGTTTTCTTTATTTCCCGCGTATGTTAATTTATCAATATTAACAACAGGTTCGTCATTTTTTTTAAACCAATTTAAAATAAAATTCGAGCCTATAAAGCCAGCTCCGCCAGTTACAAAAATCATAGAAGAACATATTTATTGAACTCAGATACAATGTCAAAGGTAACCGAGAAATTTATGTCGTTTTTAAAGCGTTTTTATAAGCAGTTTTAAACTTTCATCCCACTCTGGCAATTCCACGTTGAAGCTTGTTTTCAGCTTAGCCGATGCCATAAGTGAATACTGCGGCCTTTTAGCTGCACAAATGAACTCAGCCGAGCTGATTGGAAGTACAGATTTGCAAATAATTTTAAATCGATCCGGTCTTTTCTGGGCCAATTCAAAAATGTGAGTAGCAAACTCGTGCCAATTGGTTTTACCAAATGGCGTCATATGATAGGTCCCCGACTTATCTAACAATTGTCTGTCTTGAAGAATTTGCCAGACTAGAGAGGCTATGCCTAAGCTAGTTGTTGGTGCACCGATTTGATCACTGACTATTTTTAATTCAGTCTTTTCTTGACCAAGTTTAAGCATAGTTTTTAAAAAATTGTGACCGTAAGCTCCGTATACCCAACTGACTCGAAATATTTGATATTGGCATCCTGAATCCGCCAAATTTTTATCACCGACTGATTTAGTCAATCCATAATAATTTACAGGATCTATTTTATCAGTTTCTACATAAGGTTTTTTACCAGTCCCCGCAAACACATAGTCTGTTGAAAAATGGGTGACCGAGGCCTGAATCTTTTTAGCTACTTCACCGATAATACCAGGCATAATTCCGTTGATATGAAGTGCAACATTTTTTTCACTTTCAGCTTTATCAACAGCCGTGTAAGCGGCGGCATTTATAATATGAGTCGGCTTGTAATCGCGAATTATCTGAACAACTTCATCTGGCTTTTGAAAGTCCGCATCCGCCCGACCAGCTTGTCGAACATCTCTGTTGCCGACAGTTATTTTCTTAAACTCGCTGGCAAGCTGCCCGTTTTCTCCTAAGATCAAAAGCTTCATGTTAGTTGCATTTGGATCGCATGTAATTCAGCAATCCATCCTTTAATTCTTCGTTGTCTAAAGCCACTTCAAGATTAGCTAAAAGAAATCCCAACTTATCACCTGCATCAAAGCGCTTCGTATTAAAACTAAATGCATTCAAGGATGATGTGACTGCCAAGCGGTTCATAGCATCACTTAACTGATATTCGCCATTGTATCCTGCAGATATATTACCAAGCTCCTTCATAATTTCAGCAGTAAAAACATACCGGCCTGGCAAGGCCCATAGCGAGGGTGCCTGTAAGTTTTGGGGTTTCTCAACAACACCATAAACCTTTTTTCCATGACTTAAATCCATTAAATTTTTTTCTTTTAAATCAACTATTCCGTATTTGCTAGTTTCTGATTCCTTTACGGGTAAAACCCAAACACTGCTAGTGTTGGCCTTAACACTTTGATCAATCAAAAATTTAGTTATATTTTTATCGACACTTTTTGAAAGCGTAATTTCATCGCCGAGTAATACCGCAAAAGAGTCTGAACCCGTCACAGTTTCGGCACATTTCACAGCGTGGCCTAATCCCA
>JAYUWH010000103.1:0-12528 GCA_043753645.1 Bdellovibrionales bacterium | reverse complement strand
TTTTTAGCTATTCTTAGTTTTTTATTTTTTGAATATGTTATGAACGTCGCCAAGCATGAAATTTTTCTAAATAAGCTAATATCTTAGGATTGACATTTTTTTGGCGCCATCTTCCTGCTAAATTTTTGCTGGATTCCGCAAACGTAGGATAGCTGTGAATCGTAGAAAGAATTTTTTGCAGACCCATTTTCCAACGCATTGAAAAAACAAATTCCGCAATTATTTCTCCGGCGCGGGTGCCGGCGACAGTTGCTCCAAGAATCTGATCACTACCTTTTGGTGTTAAAACTTTAATAAATCCCTGATCTTCCCCTTCGCAAATGGCGCGGTCTAAGTCATCAATTGGATACATCGTGATATCAAAGGCAACATTTTCCTTTTTCAACTCAGCTTCGGTTTTACCAACGCTGGCGATTTCAGGATCAGTAAAAGTGCAGCGGGGAATAACGCGAAGATCTTCTTTAAATCTTTTTAGACCTGAAAATAAAGCGTTCACGGCCGCGTACCACGCCTGATGGGCGGCAACGTGCGTAAATTGATAAGGACCAGCCACGTCACCTGCGACAAAAATATTTGGATATTTTGTTGCCAAAAATTCATCATGATCCAAGGTTCCGCTGGAAGCTATTTCAATTCCTAATTTTTCTAAACCAAAACCTTTAACGCGCGCTTTACGACCTAAAGCAATTAACACTTCATCAAAAGGAATCACGCCAAGTGAACCATCATGATTTTTCACATGCACTTGGCCTGGGCTAAAAGATTGAACTTCAGTTTTTAGTAAGACTTTGATATTTTCTTTGTTAAATTGCTTTAATATTTCATTTGAGGCTTCAGGTTCTTCGCGAATCAATAAACTATCCGCTTTTTCAATTAATGTGACAGATGAACCCAAGCGTGCAAAAGCTTGCGCCATTTCGCAGCCTATAGCACCGCCGCCTAAAACCACAAAGTTTTTTGGCAGGGTCTGCATATCCCATAAATTTTCACTGGTACGAACTTTTATTGATTCTAACCCTTCAAACGGCGGAACAGCGGGCGAGGCTCCGGAAGCAATAACAATATTTTTTGTGGTTAGGACTTTGCCATTAACAGAAACTGCAAACGGCGAAATAATTTCCGCTGATCCTTGAATGCAATCAACGCCTAATTTAGAATAACGGTCAACAGAGTCATGGGGTTCTATTTTTGTGATGATCGATTTAATTCGCGCCATCACCGCTGGAAAATCTACCTCGATCAAACCCGTTTTTACTCCGAATTCATTGGATTTTTTCGCTTGGTAAACTATTTTCGCAGATTTCAAAATGGCTTTACTTGGCACACAACCGGTATTTAAACAATCGCCACCCATTTTGTGCTGTTCTATCAAGGCCACTTTGGCTTTTACCGCCGCTGCGATGTAAGATGTAACTAGACCTGCCGAACCTCCGCCGATCACGATAATGTTGTAATCAAAACTTTTTGGCTTTTGAAAATTCTTATATATCTTTTTTGTTTTAAAGAAATTAATTATTAACTTTGCAAACCAGGGCAGCAGTCCAAGCAGCGTAAAGGCAGCTAGCAATTGCGGCGATAATACACCCTTAAGCGAAGTTAAGTGCGAAAGCTCGACCCCCGCGTTCACATAGACCATGGTTCCGGCAAGCATGCCAAGCTGACTGATCCAGTAAAAGGTGAAAACTGGAATTGAAGTCATCCCCATCACTAGGTTTACTAAAAAAAAGGGGAATAATGGCAGCAGGCGTAAAGTTAGTAAGTAAAATAAACCTTGTTTTTTGACATTAGCATCTATTTTTTCAACCGAGTTTTGAAACTTTGATTTCACCCAATCACGTAGCAGATACCGGCTGACTAAAAATGCCAGTGTCGCACCAATGCTACTGGCAAAAGACGCGATTAAAAATCCCTGCCAAAAGCCAAACAACGCTCCGGCCGCTAACGTTAAAATGGTAGCTCCGGGAAGTGAAAAGGCAGTTGCAAAAACATAAATCATAAAAAAAGCGCCAGCATAACTCCAAAAATTTTCATTTTTTAGGCTTTGTATTAGATCTAAATTTTGGTGAAGATAATCAAAGCTCAGGTAATCTTTAAAAACAATAGAAGCGATGATAATAGCAGCAATAAATAGTGATCCCAAAAATAGTTTTTTCATAAAATTAAGTATTGGATAGTAAAGGCGTAATGGCAACCGGGGTGGCATTTATAGCTCATAGCAAAAATATTTGAATTGAAACCAGAATTCAGGTCTTTTTTTCTGTAATCAAAAAATGTACTTTTGAAAAAGCAGTTACTAATTGGTTGCAGAGATAATGCCAAAGATAGTTTGACTGCTTTTATTGAAAATTTAATCCTTTAAAAATTGTTTTAACACGCAGAGATAACACAGCAAGAGCCAGCGCAAGAAGAGCAGCCTGTTTACATCAGCGCATAAGAAATTGAAGATTGGCCATTCTAAGCGCAATAAATATTCTTAAATGTTTTTCTGCAACGGCAACTTATATGATATCTGGGATCATTCGGATTTTTTAATCAAGGTTTTAGATATTACCAAAGATGCGGTTTTTGACCAAAAAAACATTTGGGAAATGAAAATTGATTTGATTAAATCGGGCTTCAGGTTCAAGAAGAGTTTTTTCATTCATAAATGTATAGACGCCTGTAAATTAGAAACCGATCGAAGCGAAGGCTGCGCCCTTATGGTCGCTACAAAAGATGGCCCCTTATCTGTGTGCATGCACAACGCAAAAAGCGACAAATACATTTTAGCTCCAGTTACGATGAAACACGCCAAAGGCCGCGTGAAAAACTTTTTTAAAAAAACAGGGTTAAAAGTCGTGATCAACGCTAAAAAATAATTAATAGTGCCAAGTGTGTTTTGAAGAAATCAAGAAAGAATTGCTAGATCTTGAAACCTACATCAATTACATTTTATAAAAAAGATTTGCAAAACTTAGCTGTTGAATTTTTTAAAGGGCTGCAGAACCCGTCAGTAAACCTTTCTTAACTTCTACTGTTGGTGGTTTTTCACCAATCCAAGTGCGTAGTAATAATTTTGCAAACTCAGGATTTTTTGAACTAAAAATTTCTTTATCATTTAGTATGGACTGGGCGTATAAATTCGTAAAAATATACCGATAACGGTCATTTTTTTTAAAATCAGGAACTTTTTTTAAAAAATCGGCAATTTCTGTTTTTAATTCCTCGCACTTAGGCTCGCAGTTTTGCTCGAAAGCCAATTTCCAACCTTTGATACTATCAGCAGCCGAGACTTCATACATCGGATACAAATCGATAACTTTTTTAGTTGCAGAATCCACTATCGCTTTTGCCGAAGTTTCATTTTTTTCTAAGTACAAAGCACTTAACCAAACTTTTACATTAAATACCGAAACTTTACGAAACCCCGTACCATTTAAAATTAAATTTGTTTTATCGATCGTGATTTTTTCAGGAATCGTAAAGTCGGCGATTTTTAAATCTGCAAAAACAACAGAAGTTACAACGAGTATGGATAAAGAAATCAGCTTGGTTTTTATCGACATTTTACACCCCACTTGAGAAAGTATAGATTATGGGATTAAAAGCAGTCTATTTAATTTTGAAATGGTTTTTTGGTTTGTTAGTGATTGCAACTGCGGTCGGCAAGCTTCTTGATTGTCGCGGCTTTACAATAGGGATCACTCATAGATTTCTTTCTTTTTAATCGGGTGTGTTGATAGTGATATTTTCGATCGTCGTTTCAAAAGACGATTTGGTATCGTCCCCGTCAACGCTGATCCAAATGGCCGCTGTTTTTAAAGGCTTACTGAGTTCTTTTGCAACCGTAACGGAATTCTCGTTAGGTGCACGCACGACCACAATTTCTTCTTTCATTAATTCGCTTTTTGGATGCAGCCGCGATTTTCCCATTTGTGAAGTTGCACGACCGACGTTAAAAAAATAAATCTTATCAAGCCCGGTGTTGGCTGACGCTAAGGCAAATAGCTGCTTCACCCAATCTGGAGCAAATAATTTTTTTACGCCGGACAGGGTTTTATCCCCCTCAACTACTAGACCTAGTCGAAAAATAGAATCCTCTTCGATTTGCCCATCAGTCGCAGGGGTGCTGATATCGCCCTTGAATTTCAAATTCACAATGAAACTTTTGATATTTAAAGGTTGATCAAGTTTATAAACAAGGGGGCTTGCCGAGCTTTTCACTTGGATATTTAAAGTTTTTGCCGAATGAGTCACTATGTTTGCTGGAAGTTTTCCGTACGAAATTTCTGTCCAGCCTTTTTTTTCAAGCGGAATTGCGACGATGGCCAAAAAGGAAATATATTTTAAATGATGATGTAAGCTTCGCATGTAAATCCTTTGAAATGATCCTTATTAGCATGATCATTTTTTAGATTTCAAACAAGGCATTTCAAGTTTGGTGTCAGTTAAGGTGTCATGATTGTGATGTTGTTTTAAAGCTGTTTTAATGCACGGTAAATGGGGACCGGGGGCTTACCCATTAAAATTCGAAACTGGTCAAAATAAGTAGTGCGCCCGCCGTAAAATCGTTCGATAAGGGCCGTTGGCAATGTGTAAAATCTTTCTAATATTTTATAGCGCTGATCGGGACCAGCCGCACGAAAAAGCATGCGATTAAGTAAGCCGTAATATGCAAAAGGGCGCTGAATTTTTTTATTCTCTGCAGATAATATTTTTTTCCACGTGGTGATATCGGCGACAGGACTTTCAGCTAGGCTTTGAATTTGGCGAATTACGGTCGGGAAAGTATAACCGGTAACTGGATGAGCTAATTCCGCAGCAGCACCAAGAACCAAACTGTTTAGGTCGTTCAGTGGTTTCGGTCTTAACTGAAGTGGAAGTGAACCGGATTCTTCGCGCAGAACTGAATCGAGCGACCAGTTATTTTTTTTTGCATAATTAAAAATATTTTCTTTTAGAGCTAAGACATCAAGTTGCGGCGAATTCGAGTAATAAGTATCTTCAATCATCAACTCAGTTTCACTAAATGGGAGAACATAAAAAAAACGGTAACCATCAGTTTGAGGGCAGCGCACATCTTTTAGAATGGGTCGGTTCAAGCCATGCGCCACTTTTAATCGTAAATCCAAGCCCACAAATTTTTGAAAACCGTAGCCCGTTAGATCGCCTAATTTGGACCAGCCAGTTGTTATGAAGTGATTAGCTGCTGGGGTGACTTCGGTATTTAATAAAATATTTTTAGCAAATCGGCTTTGTATTTTGTAAGCCAAATCTTCGGCTCGAATTGAGTTATAGCCTGAAGAAAAATGGCGTTGATACTTAGGAAAAAAAACATCGTATCCAGACCATTCTTTGGTAATATAGGGCCGAAGCCAAGACCAACTACCTTCGGGCACGTCGCTGGAATGAAAGCTCCAAGTTTGCCGATCGCTAAGGGCACCTGACCTTTCGCAAAGCGTTACCTGCAGTTCAGGCCAGCGATGTTTCAAAGCGGCTAGCAGTAAGCAGCCCGATAATCCGCCACCGATGATTTTGATTGAATCCATAGTGTTGCAATCTACTTGCAAAATCTGCCGAATTCTACGAAATTTTTAGCAGTGAAACATTTTGAGATATTTACTTCTTACATTCCTGTGGATTTGACCGATCCTAAATTTTTTTTCTTAGCCTGTTTACTGATATTTGCAGTCGTCGTTTTTCGCTATTTTTTAATGGCTGGATTGTTTTGGCTGCTATTTTACAAGTTGAAACTGCGCGCACTAAGTGCTCGACAAATTTACAAAGTACTGCCACTAAAATCGATGCAGCAATTTGAAATCAAGTGGTCCATCATGACGTCGGCGATTTTTGCGGTCAGTGGTGCTTTACTTGGTCTGATGTGGCAATTAGGTTGGACAAAAATATACCTTCATTTTAACCAATTCACTTGGATTTATTTTTTTGTAAGTCTTGTTATTTATAGTTTTGTTCACGAAATATATTTTTATTGGACTCATCGCTGGTTGCACTTACCTCAAGTATTCAAAAAATTTCACGCCGTTCATCATCAATCACTAACTCCTTCACCATGGGCTTCATTTTCCTTTCATCCAGTTGAAAGCATTATTCAGGCATTGGCATTACCGCTGTTCGTCTTATTCATTCCGATTCATCCGGTGGCGCTACTAATTTATTTAACTTTAATGAGCTTATCCGCTGTGACTAACCATTTGGGCTTTGAGATATTACCCGAAGGAAGTGAAAATGGAATGGGCCGCTGGTTGATCAGCGGAGTCCATCATACGATGCATCATAAATATTACCGGGCAAACTTTGGTTTGTTCTACACCTTTTGCGATCACCTTTTTAAAACCGAGCACGCTAACTTTGCACAGGAATACAAAAATGTTTTCCTTAAAAAGGACACATAATGTCCGTGTTAGAGGTTAGTAACCTGACAAAGAACTACGGTAAAAAATTAGTACTTAAAGGCATAAATTTTTCCTTAAAAGCGCAAGAAATCGTGGCTTTTTTAGGACCAAATGGTGCTGGGAAAAGTACCACTTTAAAGATGATTATGGGTTTACGTAAACCAGCTCAAGGCGCGGTTAGTATTTTAGGTTTTTCGCCTGATAAATTTGAGGTTAAAAATAAAATCGGTTACACCTCGCAAGAATTGGATTTTCCGGCCTTTTTGCAGGTGAAAGAGATTTTAAAGTTTGTACACGCTCACTATGCTGAACCTGTTTCAATCCAAGAAATATTACAGCGGTTTTCATTAACGGAGTTACAGCACGAATCAGCGGGCGGACTCAGCGGCGGCGAAAAGCGAAGACTGGGCTTGGCGTGCGCGCTTTTAGGGCGGCCGAAACTTTTAATCTTAGATGAACCGTCGACGGGACTTGATATCGAGTCGCGAAATAGTCTGTGGAAAGAGATTACGAAATTTCGCGAAGATGGCGGGACGATATTATTATCAACGCATGATCTGAACGAAGTAGAAGTGATCGCGGACCGGGTGTTGCTAATCGATGAAGGACAAATTTTAATTGATGGTACAATTGCCGAAATTAAAAAAAGAATCGAATTTCAAAAAATAAGTTTCGAATGCGACGGGAAGCATTTTGCAGAAATGGTGCAAGACGCGGATGCTTATGTAAGGCAATTGGTTACTTCGAAGCCTAATTTCTCTAAACTTGAAATACATCCAATCACTTTAGAAGAAGCCTTCTTAAAAATTCGGAGCAGACCTTGAATTATCTTAAATTGCTGATGGTTCACACGTATTACACATGTCTAGAACTTTTTCGCCAGCCCATGTATATTGTGTCCACAATATTATTTCCATCGATGTTTTTCTGGTTTTTCGGAATTCCCAACGCGAAAGAGCCCGGATCCATTGCTTTTCTAACAGCTTCATTTTCAGGGTTTGCAGTTATTTCAGTTATGCTATTTCAGTTCGGCGTGGGTATAGCGCAGGAAAAAGATTCGTCATGGTACTATTATTTACGGTCTCTTCCTTACCCGAAAGGGTTGCAGTTAAGTTCACGAATTCTGTCAGGTCTGTTGTTCTCTGCTTTGGGAGTTTCTGGGGTGATTGCCACTGCACTTCACTTTTCTGAATTAAAAATAGGTGATATCAATTGGCTTTTATTTTTTACAAAAATATATTTGGGCTCGGTGCCATTTGCTTTGATGGGCATTTGTTTAGGCTTAGCCGTGAACAGCAAAGCAGCGCCACCAATGGCAAACCTGATTTATCTACCGCTTTCTTTTGCAGGCGGTCTGTGGATGCCGCCAAATATATTACCAAAAGCTGTGCAAGACATCTCGGGGTACCTTCCGACACGAATGTATGGGGAAATTTTATGGGCTACGGTATTAAAGCATGAAGTTGCCCAGAAAAATATAACGGGCTTAATACTTTACGGAGCTGTTTTTCTAGCTTTGGCGTTATTTTTATTTCACCGCTTGCAAGAAAAAAACTTTAAATAATTTCTAAAAAATTCGTAAAAAAGCATTTCGAGCTACGGTTTCTGCAACGCCTGGATAACCTTCATCAAACCACTTCCACCAACCAACAACCATTATCAAATGGCCCACAAAAATAAAAAAGTGCGACCACATTTCAACGCGGTCTGAATTGCGGGTGATGTAACGGTGCCAGTGCATGGCCTCATCAACCACAGAATAAAAAATACTTAACGCCACCATCACAAGTGCGGGAATTCGTAAAAAATTAGGAAAATTGTAAGCTAAACATAACAAAAACGTGCTGGTGATTCCTGCAAATATTGTAATATGATGAACTAAAGCCTCAGCTTTTTGCAGATACTCTTTATAGATCGTGCGATGTCCGATGGTATCGAAGGAAATCGCGGTCGAGAAAATAAAAACGCCCAGAGGAATATTCCAAACATAAACAGGATAAATGACGCCAGTTAAATGCCCTGCGATCAGAAAACCCACGACCGCAAAAAATAGCCCGTACATTAAACCTACCCAAACAATATACACGGTCCAGTCCGTTTTAGTGAACTCACGGACGCGTCCGGCATAAATAGCTGTCTCTTTTAAAAAACTTGTTGTCATTTTTCACTCCATAATTCTAAGTGGCCGGCACTTTTCCACGGTTGCAATAAACGTAAAGCCATCAGTGGAAAAACGCGAAAGCTTGCCTTGGCCAATAAATAAACTTTTCGTGGTTTCGATACAATAACTCGGTTATCCCACGAATCTTTTTGTAAAATTTGGTTTCCGATATCACGGTACACATACGAAGCGATGCAAACAGCCCACGCCGAACGAATTGAAAGATATTTTAATCCGGTAAAGCCATTATCGTAAAGAGTTTTTGCCTCAACAATTAATTTCTTAACGACCCCGTGAAATTTTACACGCTGGTCAGTGTTTAAGAAATTCTGTAGCGTAAGGTCTGCCTCATTTAGCCAAGCCTTGGGAATATAAACGCGTCCAATAAGATAATCTTCTTTAATATCGCGGGCGATATTTGTTAACTGCATTGCACGCCCTAAATCAACGGCATGGGACAGCGCAACTTGAGAATTAATTCCCATCACATGGCACATCATAAGCCCAACCGTGCCGGCCACGCAGTAACAGTAATCAAATAAATCAGCGCGGGTTTCTATTTTACTACCTTCCGCATCGGCTTGAAAGCCGCGCAGTAAATCAAGCGGGTAGTTGCGTGGAATTTTATAAGTATGGATCACTTGCGAAAATGCAGGCCAGGGATGCTCGGACGGAGTTTCTGAGTCATAGCAGGCTAAAGTTTTTTCAATTAATTTCTGCACCCGAAGGCTTGCTTCAATTAAGTTTGGGGCATGATCTATCACATCATCACAGTACCGGCACCACGCATACAATTTCCAGGCCGCTTCTTTTTCCTGTTTTGAAAAAAAGAAACTAGCAAGCGAAAAACTTTTCGAACCTTTTTGAATATCTGTCTTCGCTTGCTGTACGATATTAGGATTCATGAAGTTTTATGTCCTCGATCACTAATGAGGCGGTGGCTTTCGCTGAATTGATGACGCCGGGAACGCCGGCGCCTGGGTGGGTGCCAGCGCCAACAAAATACAATCCTTGAATTTTGCTATCTCGGTTATGCAATCTAAAATAAGCACTTTGCGTAAGCTTTGGCTCTAGAGAAAAAGCTGCTCCCACATGGGAATTAAGTTCTGTTTTAAAGTCTTCAGGGGTAAATATTTTTTCTACAACTAAGGATTCGCGAAGTCCCGGCATGTATTTTTCTTCCATGTATTTATAAATGCTATCCGCGTATTTTCGGCCTTCCACTTTCCAGTCGATAGGTAATTTGCCTAAATGCGCAACTGGCGCTAGCACGTAAAAGCTTTCACATCCGGCAGGCGCTAGCTGTGGATCAGTCATACTTGGCGCATGTAAATACAACGAAAAATCTTTTGGTAAAATGCCGTTGGTAAAAATATCTTCTAAAAGCTCTTTGTAGCGAGGGCCGAACAAAACATTGTGGTGTGATAATTTCGGAAATTTTTTATTAGTGCCAAAATAAATTAAAAATAGCGACATCGAAAAATCACTTTTTTCTAAGCGCACAGTTTCTTTTTTTGCGTGGGCATTGTCTTTAAGTAAATCTTTGTAGGTGTGAACGATGTCACCATTACTGACGACCGCATCACAAGCCCAGGTAGTTCCATCTTTTAGCCGAATGCCTTGAATTAAATTTCCACCGCTGGTTTGAATCTCGGCCACTTCGGCGCTGCACTGAAGTTCTCCGCCCATTTCTTTAAAATATTTAACTAAGGCTTGAACTAGGGCTCCGGTGCCACCACGTGGAAAAAAGACGCCCCAATTGCGTTCTAAAAAGTGAATAAGCGTGTAAATCGAAGATGTATTAAATGGATTTCCGCCGACCAACAAAGAATGAAAGCTGAAAGCTTGGCGTAAATGTTCATCTTTAATAAATTTGCAAACCGTTTGATAAACACTGCGGTGGGCCCCCAGACGAATAAGCTGTGGGGATACTTTTACCATGCTCCACAAGTGCAGAAATGGGGTTGCAGCTAGCTTTGTATAGCCTTGATGAAAAACTTCTTTTGAATAGGCTAAGAAACGTTCGTACCCTTTGACGTCGACCGGAGATTTTTTTTCAATTTGGCTGTAAAGATCTTTGGCGTTATTCGAATAATCAAATTGAAAACCATCATCCCAGAATAAGCGATAAAAGGGGCTTACCGGAATCATTTCGATGTAATCGGCCATTTTTTTTCCGGTTAGTGCGAAAAGCTCTTCTAAACATTCCGGTGCTGTAATGACGGTGGGACCCGCATCAAAAGTAAATCCTTTTTCGCGGTAGACGTAAGCTCTGCCGCCTGGAAGATCTCTTTTTTCAAAAATTTTAACTTGGTAGCCCTTTGCTTGTAGCCGAATAGCTAAACTAAGACCGCCGAAACCGCTTCCAATAACTGCAATTTTTTTTTTAGTAGGCATAATTTAATTTCTGTGTGAGTTGAAGAGCCAGTTTAAATGCCGGATGAGAATTCTCTAGCGTGAAATTTTTTTGTAATGAATTTAAGTTTTTATCTAGATCCTGCGAGGCCATCTCGAAAGACCTTTGCTTTAACGTTGAACTTTCTAAAAACTCAGCCAGTGAATCCGTGCATGGCAAATGCTTTATAGCGCCTAAGAATTTGGTCCATTCAATGTCAGAGGCATGTGTTGAGAACACCGACCAAATCCAAGTCGGGCGACGTAGTTTCAAATCTTCCAGGTGTTTTTTGCAATCTGATTTAACGGTAAGATTACCGATGTCATCAAATTTTTGTAAGCAACTACCGAAGTCTTCGCCGAAGCGGTGAAGCATTTCCCATTGGTTAAAATCAGGGTTAAGTAACGCGCCTAAGTGTATGGAAAGCTTCATTAAAGCACCACTTTTTAACCGAAGGCTGGTCTCGACCAATTTTGGAATTTTTGTCCGACAAACTTCGTCGATAGCAATAGACACGTCCAAGGCTTGGCCTAAATGCGCGTCACGTAAAGCCAAAGCTACCTGTTTCATCGCCGCATTTTTATAATCGTTACTGACATCTAAATGAGCTATTAGGTTTAAGGCCTGAAAGTACAAAAAGTTGCCCAGATTCAGTGCCAATGGAATTCCGTACATCATGTGCAACGTAGGGCCACCCCGGCGTTCAATACTATCGTCTTCGATGTCATCAACGATCAACGATCCTAAGTGCAACGTTTCAATTATTTCACTTATTTGCGCTAAAGTATCATCGGCTAGCATGACTTTTGAGCCAGATAAATGCCAACCCAAACGAACGAAATCTCCACGAATAGATTTGCAGGGACGCTGTTTTACTTCCTGCCACGGATGAAAAAGCGCCTTGTCCCAAAATTCTCGAAGGGCTTCGACCGTATTTTCCGGAGAAGAATCATTTTTTAAAACCGAATTTAAATCTAACATTTACGGGCAGTCTAAAGATTGATGGTTAGAAATCAAGTTTCTTACTTAAATAATTCAATGGGTTAAAATAGGTCCAATTTGCTTAGTTTTCGACAATTTGAGGCAGTAGAACTGCATCAAATTCACAGCCTCATTTGCGGGTTTTGCAAAAAGCCTGGGTTGTGACATCGCCTTACGAACCGCGGACACCAGGGAAGGGCTTGCAAAAGCTTTGGGAAGTTGTACGCAGATTGTTTCGATGGTTTATATTTTTGAGTATGTTAGCCGCTTGGTTAGGAATAGTCTATTATGATGCGGGGTTATTCAAATTGATTAAGTCGATGCGACATGCAGAAATTAGAAATTTACTCTCTGAAATCGGCCAAGTGTTTCAACATCATGCCAGAGGCTGAAAAGAAATTTGCAAAAAGGAGTTAGTATATGAAATTTCTGAATATTTTTATAATTTTATTATTTGCCAAAGTTTGCTTGGCCTTTCCAGAAAATGTCCGACACGGTTATTTTAGTTGCGTGGGTTGTCATGTTTCGCCTTCGGGCGGTGGAGTTTTAACTCCGTACGGCAGATCCTTGTCAGCAGAACTTATGAGCACGTGGGGAAC
>JAYUWH010000102.1:0-4197 GCA_043753645.1 Bdellovibrionales bacterium | reverse complement strand
AAGAAAGTCTTAACGCAGCAACTGCAAGTACAGCCGAAAAGGTTGGTCTAACAAAAATAATTGCCATTGCAAAACTAGCGGGATTTACTTCTAACATTGAAGAAAATCCAGCAATCAGCCTTGGTGCCACTGAACATTTTCCTGTTGAAATTTTACAAAGTTACCAGACATTTTCTCAATTTGGTCAATTCCAAGATTTATCATTTATTGAACGCATTGAAGACCATGATCACAAAACGGTTTTTGTATTTGCGCCTAAAAAAGAAAACAAATTAGATCCGATAAGCGTGCAAGTTCTTGTGGGGATGATGAAGGAAACCTTTAGATCCGGCACTGCTAAAAGTTCCAAGGCCCTTGGATGGCTTTTACCCGCCGCTGGTAAAACTGGCACAACATCAGATAGTAAAGACGCCTGGTTTGCAGGGTTTACCCCGCAAGCCACAACCGTGGTGTGGCTTGGCTATGACCGCAACCTTTCTAGTAAACTAACTGGCGCTAGTGGTGCCGTCCCGATTTGGATTTCCTTCATGAAAACCCAAGCGGTTAAATGGCCAGCGGATGATTTCCCTTGGAGTGACGCCGTCGAAAAGAAAAATGTAAAATTATTCAATACTGATCTTGAAACCGAATTGATATTTAAAAAATAATCAAAGCTCGATGATCTGCCCCTCGTAGGCATAATCCCATTGGAATTGAGCATCTTTTTTCAAATCATTAAACTTCGATGCTAAAACCATTTCGGCATTTTTCTTTTGTTGAAAAATTTCGGTCGCTTGAACTGAGGGATCATGATGCGCGAATAAAATTCGTTTAATACCAAATGTTCGAGCCACTTGAAACCCCCGGTCACACGTTCCGTGGCCCCAACCTAATTTTGACGCCATTTCTTTTTCCTCATATTGGGCGTCAAAATAAAGTAAATCTGCGCCTTTAAATAATTGGCCATCAAGTCCAAGTTGTTCTGTAGAAGTTCGTACTGCTTCATGATCAATAGCGTGCGCATAAACTTTTTTATTTTTTTCAACACGAAAACCATAGCAAGGATCTGGATGGTCAAGTTTGAAGGCCGTGACTTCAAATCCATTAATTATTTGTTTTTCATACGGACAAATTGTGTGAAATTTTATCTCGGCTTGCAAGCTTTCGTAAGTTACCGGAAACGTCGGTTTTTTAAATAACTGCCGAATGACACTTTCGGTTTCAGACTGAACGGAATAATAATTAATTTTTTTTCCTTTAAGAAAATGAGGAGTAAAAAAAGGAATTCCCAGAATATGATCAAAATGAAAATGCGATATCAAAATATGAAACTCGTTATCTGTCGAAAATCCAGCACTTTTATTTGCGTAGGCAATTGCAAGCTCATCACTTAAATTTTTAATGCCGCTACCACCATCAATGATAATTGATTGATTGCCATCTGAAACTTGAACACACGTGGTCGCGGTCCCAAAACCACCAACCGCCGGCACAGTTTTTTTTTGAATAAATTCACTTACCTGAGCTGCAGATTTGTATCCAGCGTTTAAGAACTCAGTCATTAAAGTTTCAAAATGCCGAACCCAACCATCGGTAGTTAAACTGCTAGGAATTGATCCGCGCACTCCCCAAAACTTGATTCTCATCCTGTTATTTTTTCTTATCTATCGAATGCGGTCATCTGAGATTTAGCAAATTTGGACTAGACTTGACCTAGGATCCTACCCACAGCAAACATACGGGGAAAGAGTTCGACCTGTTCGGGTTTTTGACAGTCGTGAAATTTATCTACAAACTTTTATTTGGAATTAAAGTTGAGATCATTTTGCCGAAAGGCCACCACTCATGCAAAAGTTTATTGGCTCTCAAATTGCTATTTATCTTAACATTGCAGTCCTATTAATTTTTTTTAGCTGAAAACGAACTGAGTCTGTTTAAAGACTTCAACTGGGAGCAAATTGGATCTACGACGCTTCGAAGACATTATTGCTGTGCAGACTGCTGAAGGAATTGTGGCCTATCATGCCCGCAATCTAGAGGTGGCCGAGCTTAGCCCTGAGGCCTATTCCTCCATGGAAAAAATTGATCTTACTACCAATGGAATGCCATTACTTACCAAGAATCAGAATTCGGGCAGCCAATCACTTATGCAATGGCATACTGAAGAAAATCCAGACGTTCAATCTGGCCGAATAGCATTTGGCATAAAGTCTTTAACGATAAACATTACTCAAATTTGTAATTTAAAATGCACCTATTGTGCTGCTGGCGGAGATGGTACTTACGGCGATCCAGTTTCAAAAATAAATGTTGAAAAAACACTGCCACAGCTAAAATATTTTTTAGAAAAACTTTCGGCCGGTAGTACTTTCAATTTATCTTTTGTTGGCGGAGAACCTTTTCTTTATCCCGAGGCCATGAAAGTCATTTACGATTACATTCATCTGCAAACGGCAGGGCGTGATATCCGCTGCAAATTTATGGTGACGACGAATGGCACCTTGATTACAGAAAAAGCTTTGCAGCTGCTAGCGACAATGAAAATTCATGTGACTGTAAGCCTTGACGGCAATGCCAGCATCAATGACCAAGTTCGGCCCAGTAAAGATGGTAAAGCCTCGACCCAGCAGACGCTGGAGGGCATCAAAAAACTTGTCTCTATCCGTTCATCACTGGCTTCCATCGGCATCAGCGGAGTTTATTCTTTACAAAATTTAGAAGTCGCAAAAAGTTATTTATTTTTTAAATCGTTGGGCGTCGATTGGTATGAATTTAATTTTTCTTATTTAGAAAAAGATCATAGTGCCCAAACTAGCTTCCTTTGCCAGATGAATGAAATTGCTGCGATCGCTTGGGCCGCCGGTGGGGAATCTGAACTTCGAAAAATAAAAGCTTTCGATAGTTACTTTTCAACATTAGATTCCCAACAACGGATCGAGAATTTTTGCGGAGCTGGTAAAAGTTACTTAATGATTGATGCGAAAAATCAACTTTACACCTGCCCATGGGTTGTTGGCGAAAAGGCCGAAATCGTTGGCCAAGGCTCGAACCTAGACGTTAGCAAACTTGATAAGTACCAGAAACCATTGATTGAACTGAATAATTGTCAAACTTGCTGGGCCCGTTTTATCTGCGGCGGAGGTTGTATGTACATAAATAAGGCCCACAGCGGGGATAAACATACCAAAGACAAATTATTCTGCGAACGTACAAGAGGCTTGATTCTTACGGCAATAATGTATTATAAAAAGGCACGAGCCTAATAGGCTAAGGAATAAAATATGAAAACGACATTTCAAGATCATATTAAAAAAGTAAAACCGGCGAAGAGAATTAAAACAAGCTCTACTGGTCTTTCTTGTATTCCATCTGGCAATCCACCAGACGCTGCAAATTAATTTTTTGCTAGAACCTTCTCGACTTTAATACTTTATATGAAAAAAACAGCGTCTTCATCTTATGAAGAAAAATCGGACTTAAGATCGCTAACTTGGCGGCAACTTGCGACTCGTATTTTATTCGCGTTGATTGCCTCAACGGCAATTTCCTTTTTAAAACTTGATTACATCGAGAGTTATTTCTACGACTTGCGTGTTTCCTTAAAAGCCGCTGTAGGTCTATCCAAGGTAAAAAATTCAAATATCGTTCTTATAAAAATAGACAGCCATACCGTTGAAAAATTTCAAGGTTTTCCGAATTTCAAAGATCATAGTGATTTTCTGAATCAGTTGATTCGTAATCAACCCCGTTTTGTGATTTATGATTTCCGTACTAAAGATGGCGAATTCCGTGAAATTGAAGGTACCGAAGCCGAGAAATCTGCTTTCGCATTTACCGCCAATCAAATCAGCGAATTTTATATACCTACTGATGATACGCAGATGAAGGGTGAAACAGGAAAATTACATCTTAATGCTCCGTTAGAGACCTTGAAACTTTATCCAGGCCCCAAAAGTCCTGATGCGATTTTATTTGCGAAAGATGGTATCTACCGCCGTATGATGATTAGCTATCAAGATCAAAAGCTTTTGCATCCCTATGTTGCTGCTTTTTACAATCCCCGCATTCAGAATATGGATGAAATCTATGGGCAGTTCGAATTCTTAGATTCTGACCAGACTTATATTAATTATCATCCAAAAGGATCATTCCCATCTTATACCTTTGAAGATGTGCTTGCTGAAAAAATTCCCGCTAATGCCCTGAACGGAAAAATCG
>JAYUWH010000101.1:0-36162 GCA_043753645.1 Bdellovibrionales bacterium | reverse complement strand
TCCTGACAGATGAAATGGAGGCGCTACACGGGATTTGATATCGTGTTGTATCGGTGCACACAACAGGTTGAATTTACGATTAGGTTGAAATCTCGAGTCTTTGAGACTCAGCTTATGATGACTCGACTTGAGACATAGTGCGCTAAGTACAAAAGGTAAGTAGTCCTAAATGGTTATGCATTTTTTTGATATATTGATCTAATACATCGAAAAAACGTAAAATTTTCGATGTATTAAGACGACATAGTGAAAATAAGGATAAATGTCGATGTGTGACCCCAACAAGCCATTCGATCTAAAAAAGCTTCCACCGCCTGTTTCGATTAAGGACTGTCCTGACATGATGTAGCTATTGGAGCTTCACAATCAAGCGTTGCAAGCGATCTCACAATTAGATGGCGCATTTGATGATCTCGCCAAGCCGCAAATGTTTCTATCAACTTTTTACCCAAATGAGTCCATTAGTAGCAACGCAGTCGAAAACATACATACCACAATTGTTTCGGCCCTTGCCGATCAGACAAAACCTGCAGACGAGCGATCAAAAGAAAATAAGGAAGTGCTTAATTATCGTGAAGCGCTACTTGAGGGGACCAAGGCTATTTCGAAATTTGGTCTTTCGAGCAGAACGATCAAATTAGCCCATAAAAAATTGAAAGTTGATAAAGGTGAGCCCGGCGAATTCCGCCGTGTGCAGAATCAAATTGGCAACAGGCGCAAGGATGGAACGCTTTAAGTCATCTACACGCCGCCAGCGGTAAATCAAATTGCCGACCTTATTGGAAACTGGGAAAATTTTATTTTAAACGATAAGAATTTTTTCCCGCTTCTGAAGGCAGTCATTTCGCACTATCAGTTTGAGGCAATTCACCCATTTGAAGATGGAAATGGACGCTGTAGAAGAATTTTAATGATCACGCAGTTACTTCAAGACAATCTCTTAAGATTCCCGGCTTTGTTCATAAGTGGTTATTTAAGTGAACATGAGGATTACTACAAAAAATTATTATTGAAGGTATCAGCAGAAGGCGAGTGGTGGGAATTTATATATTTCATGTTGAATGGATTTATTATCCAAGCAAAAAAAACTCACATCGGAATACTACAACTTAAAGAAGCAAAGAAAGATATTAAACAGCAGCTTTTTAATTCCAGTGAAATATTAATACGTCGGGCAAATATTACTGTGGTCGTGGATCATATTTTTTTACAACCAGTAACCCATGCAAAGTTTATGGAGAAAGAACTTAAAATTTATTGGCAAACTTGTACAAAGTATTTAAGAGAGCTTGCACGACTAGGAATTTTAAAGGAAGAAAAAGACGGGAAGTATAAATTTTTTCGGAATGAACGTGCTTTTAAAGCTGTGGTTATTAAACCGAATCAAATAGTTGCCAGCAAAAGCTTATATGAAAAATTTTAACCCAGAAGTTAAATATGATGACTGGATGTTACGACAAAATCTTAACAACGTCTATTTTATAATCTTAAGAAATGGTTCTGTTTCCATTTTTAGAGGTGTTGCTACAGTTAAATCAACACGCTGTTCGCCGACTGCAAATTCCAATTCTGATTTTATTCGACATTTTTTAACGACGTTCACGACGGTACCGACGGACGTAATCCTAAAAATTGTTACTAAAGACTTTTTACTAGAGGGGCCGAAAACTAAAATGCCGTTCGAAGGGCTCGATTCTTTCGCTGCTAAAAGCCCTTAACTTTATTTTGAAATAAAAATTCATACTCGCTCAGGATACGATTTACCTGCAGAAGGTCTTGAATAGAAACACCCTTATGCTCAGTTAAATCATGAAATAAATAGCAGTGTGTGAATGTTGTATAGTTTGCATCGTTGAAATCTGATTTATCAGCTTCAATTCCTTAAGAAATCGCGCCTGTGTGCAAACAGAGTACGTTTTCTGAGCCCGGATGATAGAGTCTGTGAGGTTACCCTAAAAATTTTTATTACTTGTAAGTAGAGTTTTCCAGCACCTAACTAGACCAAGGGAGAAATAAAAATGAAGAAAAAGTTCACGGAAGAACAGATCATCAAAATTCTGAACAGAAATCGTAATGGCGAATCAGCCAAAACATTAAGTCGAGAATTCGGCATTTCCGATGCCATCTTTTACGTTTGGAAAAAGAAATTTGCAGACATGACGGTCAACGAAGCAAAAAGATTTCGCGAGCTGGAGCAAGAAAACTCAAAATAAAAAAGATTAGTTGCCGATTTAAGTTTAGACGTTGCGATGCTAAAGGATGTTAATTCAAAAAAGTGGTAGGGCTCAATTCCCAAAAAAATCGAAGGTGAGTAAAGCAGATGGCAGTCATTTGCGTTCTGCATAAAAAAGCCACACCAACGAATGAAATTTGGTCATTTGATTCTGTATTTGATCGATTTGAAAACAATTAACTAACTCGGAAAAACTCTAGATCCGAATGGCTTAAAAGACAGGGTAACCTTGCTAAGATTGCAAAACTGCAACGTTTTTCGTAGCGGTAAACGATACCGTTCCAATTTCTGTGAACTTAATTGCCCGTTAATGCAGAGATGAAAAAATGTTAAGTTAAAGGGCAGTGTAGCTTTGGATCTAGAAAATGTAAACTGACCAGGTTTTTGATAGGCAATTAAGGCGTACGGTAGTACTTAAGTGCAAATTAACTTCGATTGGCAGGTTTCAAGTTAATGAGTCCTTAGTCTGAAAAGGGAATCGCTATGTGTATTTGTTTGAAAAAACCTAAATAGGAAATCAGCGATGGCAACGGCCAAATCAAGGCCTGGTAGGTTGCGGTGCTTGTTTCGAAACTAATCACAGAATATTTATTTCCTTGCGAATCATAAGCTGCTCGCACAGCACTTAAACCTAACTTTGCAAGAGTGGGCTGCGCAGTGACTTCAACCCTTTGCACAGCATGACCATTAGCAGTAGCTAAGTTGATTTTCTTTACAATTCTTTTCATAGATAAATTATGGAACTGGCAACCTAAAAAATACCCCAACATCAGCAAGGTCATTAACGCTAAATTTAAAAGAAAATACATTATTAAAAATTGTTTTAAATCTAGAATCGTATGCGACACCAAAATTGATCCAATAATAACTGCATTTCCTAAAGCTATTAACGCAATCAAATACCGAATCGGTGGTTGTAGTGATTTGCGAACGGACTCGTATTCAATCAATTCAAAACTCCATTGTTCGCTTTTGGAAATCATGTTATGTACTTACGGTGAATGAATGCCTACTTTACTACAAATTTTAGCGCAAGCAATATTAAGCTGACGTAATCCAAAAATCATCGACAGTTCGAGTCTGCCGCTCACGACTAATTTTTTAAAGCTGTTCAAATATCTTATCTAAATCGACTCCATAAAGGTACACTCCGCTTTCAGAGTAAATAACGATATTACCATCGTCTTGAATGGCAAAGCGGGCGCCATGATGACTCCAGGTCATAGTATTCCATAGCGGATAATCGTTGTTTGAGTAGAGTACAAAGTTGCCGTCAGTCTGCATGGCGATCGTCCGCGAGATTCGACCTTGTGTGCCAGTGGACCAAACTGGAAGAACGCCTTTGTACAGAACCACGTTGCCATCAGGTTGGTGTAAAAACGTGTATTGACCTGAAAAAGAACGAAGCCCTTGACCAGTTATAAATGGCCGTAGGCTTCGGGTCGTATTCTTCATATAAATGAATTTTACGACGATTTGAAAATAGGTCGAAAAAACGAAAGTTAAGCTTCTAAAAATAGAAAAACTAAAGCAGACCGTAGCCTAGCCGATAGGGACAAAGTCGCTTGTTACTTATTGGTCAGAGTTCCTCGGTGTCCACAAATTTACTAAAAGATATTTACAAATTTACTTACAGATATCGGCTTCTTTATCTTTACTGCAAAGGTAGTCTTTGATCGCATTGTTTTCTTGCTTCAATAATTCATTTTCATGTTGAAGTTTAATAATATCGCTAGAACCATTACCACCCAAACCAAGACCGACAGCCACGTTAACCCGTTTTAAACCTTGGTTTCGTGATGAATTCCAAGCTATGCCGACGGCACGTTTTGCCATGGCAAGGCTAACTTGGTTTCGTGACACTGCCGAACCGGTACCATCGCCGTCAGCAATAATTAAATCACCTTCGTTGACCATGCCATAGACAAGCACGGGTAGCTGTCCTGTGAAAGCCACAAGAATAGCCTTTTTTTTATTTTGCGTATCGTTTCCAATAAAGGCAGCCGTGTGCGGTGACGACACAACCACATAAACACCTTTGTAGAAAATGATAGAACCCATTTCAGGCTTGATTTTACCGGGCCAATCCACCCACTCGGCAAAATCACTACCACCGGCATTGATCGATCCCGAAACATTTACTGATCGTCCGGTGCCTCGATCAGAACCCACATAAAGAACTGACGGAGAGACGCTGAAAGGGACGATGTCTATGCCTCCAGAAGGATTCATAACTTTAAAAAACTGTTTTGCACTGTCTTTAGCAACTAAGGCTTCTTTGCCAGCAGTCGCTTGCAGGATCTCAAGGCTTGCAGCAGGGTCGTTGGTGCCAATACCCACTGTGCCGGCGCTAAAGAAAATATTATTTAGATGCACAGGGCTGCTTTGCCAAAAACTTTCACCGATACTTCCGGTGGCAAAGCACTCGGTAATTTTAAGTGTCACCGGATCACGTTTCACTTTTAAAGTTATAACATCAGGAAAAATTTCTCTGACCGTACCCGTGTCGCCAATTTTTGTTAACCGAATTCGTAAATCCGCGGTGCCAGTCCCCAAAGTCCAACCCGAAACATCAAAACTTTGATATTTAAGTAAGCCGGTTTTATCCGTGGATGTGGTATTGTATCTGACTCCATTAAGTTCATCTCGTAACGAGAGCACTGAAAAACCGGTTTCGGGATTATTCCCTTGATTCGAGGGACCAAAAGAATTAAGACAAGCGGTTTTATTTGACAACAAGTCCCGCGCAGATGTCGTAACTTCACGCTGTTGATCTTTTGCCTGCACGCCCTTTTGCTGCTTCGTCGCATTCGTAACAATGCCAACCAAACCCACCGAAATTAACGAGATAAGACCTACCGCAATTAATACCTCAATAAGACTAAAACCCAGCCCAGCTTTTTTCAGTAACCTTTGTTTTCTAGGTAAATTCATCACGATCCTTTTTTGCAAAACTTAGGTTTTAGTATGATTTAGTATGTTTTAGTAAACAGCTTTTGTTAACTAATTTTTCTGCTCAAACCGTGGGGAATTGGCTTTTAACAGCGCGGGTGTTTCATAAGGCTTTGCTACTCGTACCCTCCTGCGCCAGATCCGTGACATAATACATTGCAAGTCGATCCGCTGCACACACAGTCACATTCAAGGTTTCCCGTAGCGTCGGTGATCCAGTTGTCACCACCATAACGAATCGCAGTTAGGTCGCTATAACTGCACGAGTCAGATTCGCCCGATACACAAGTTCGTTCTGCAGAGTGCTGGATTCCACAGTTTGGTGGTGCTGCCGCAACTACTTGGCAAGTGCCTGAATCACTGCCGCCGTTGTCGCCTTTGCAGACCCAAGTTCCACCCGCTGCAGTCTGCAGAATTCCAGAGGCGCAGGCATTCAAAATTGAGTTATTACAGCTGCCATCAACTTTTCCAAGGACTGGCGGCGGAGGTGATATCGGCACCGCTTCCAAGCAGCTATTACCACCACAAAACCAAGTGTAAATTCGGCTGGTGCCGCTAACTAAAGAATTTGGCGCTAGGCCAGCCGATCCGTCAGAGCAAGTATTTCGACTGACGGGGGACGAACACGTCACGCACGCAGGCATGGTGCATGTGTCAGGAGACTTCGGGCATGCTTTGCCCGGCGGAGTTAAAGATGCGGTCAATAAAACTGTAAAAGTTTTTGAGCCGTCGGCTCCGCAGGTTCCGGTACAGGCTCCCCAGATGCCCACGCAATCGGTAGCGATCGGGACTGTGCAACTAAGATCCAGACGGGTCACAAATTTTCCACAGCCATCTTTCGTGTTTCTTTCGCCGGCCGTGCTAGAGCAGGCTAGATCCACCCAATTTGGTGTACATGTGCTAGCAACTGTTTTCGAGCAGCTGGTAACTCCGCAGGTCCAACTGTAGATTGTGTTGGTACCGCTAGGGACAGAACCTTGGGCCACGCCCACCGATCCATCAGAACAAGTATTTAGATTAACCGGGGACGAGCACATCACAACTGCAGGGGTAGTGCAGGTAAGATCATTACGAGAATCTGTGGCGCCGCAGCCGTCTTTAGTATTTCTGACTCCGACTGTGCTTGAACAAGCTAGATCCACCCAGTTGGGTGTGCAGGAGGCCGGGCAAGCAGGGCCATTTTTTGTAAAGGAATTACAGCGTGTATAGGTCCCAGCGAAACTTGGTGCTTGTCCAATGGGGGTGTTGGTGGATAATCGAACTGAGGAAGTCATTATTAAATAAGTGTCATTACTAGAATAAGGAACTTGTTTGATTTCAATATCTGTTCCTGCTTTGGTGACATCGTAAAAGTCGCTTGGCAAAGTCATGGTGAATGGCAGCTTTAAAGGCCTTGCGTGATTCGGAAGTGTAGTGCCAGAAATATTAAATTTCCCTTTTTCCTGGCTTGGACTTGTACGAGCCGTGGGCAGCTCGATCTGAAAGTTTTGAGGGACTTTTCGTTTGTATCCGCAAGACTGCCCACAGGCAACGACACAATCATTTTCTGGCAAGTCCTGACAACGGCTTTGCGCTTCGGCACAAAAACCGAAAGCCATTGATAAAGCAAGGATAAGCAACGCAAGCGCATTTTTCATTCCAAAGATTACTCGGCAGAATCGTAGCTAAACTTTAGTCCGTGTAACCGCTTATCTCAAACTGAGACAAGGTCGAATTGCCCGGCAATTCCTGTTACCGAAAAGGGTACTAAACTTTGGTCTATAACTTTAAGCGGGAGTGAAGTTTTGGACCAAGATAGCAAGGATGCTGTCTCTAGCCAGTTAGTACTTCGCTATAACTGGCTAGAGACTAAAAAAGAAAAAATGGATCTGCTTATTGGGATTGAACAAATTATTTTACCTAAGTTGAGCATTCTTTGTAGAGTAGATAAGTTAAACAGAGGGCTTAAGGCATTTGTTTAAAACCCAAACCACTTAAGGCGTAAAAATTAGTAAGGTTTATTCAACTGACCGCCATCTCAAAAACCTAGGCCAGCGATTAAAAGGATTCGTCGTTTTTCGCATCAGGAATTCTGACTTCAATAGACATGATTTTTCCAATAATTGATTGGCTGTCGTAAGAAGATGTTAATTCTGCACCTTCAACTTTTTTACAGCTTACATTGACAGATATCAAATTACTAATTGCGTTTGCATATAGGCATCCATTTTACATTATTGCTAATAAGACCCGCTCACGTAAGACCTATTTCGATTTTGAGCCCGAACCGATCATCAAGTCAGCAATAAGCTTCGAAAATCGAACTGGGTTTGGTACAGAGTTTCCCTCGGCAAGCAGGGCTTGGTTGAATAAAATTTCTGACCAATTTTTTATTCGCTCATCGTCGGCAGTCATCATGGCTTCAAAAATCAGATGATTCGGATTAATCTCTAAAATGCGTTTGATTTCTCCGCGCGGAGAGCTTTCACCCATTTGCGATAATATTTTTTGCATGTTGGCTGACATATCGTTTTGGCCGTTGACTAAGCAAGCAGATGTTTCTGTTAAACGGTCAGAAATAACCACGTCTTTTACAAATTCAGAAAGATGCGCTTTCATTTTCTCCATCAACGGAGTAAAGCGTTCTGTCTGCGCTTTCTTAACGGTTTCTTTTTCTTTGCTTTCGTCTGCAGAATCTAAATTTAAACCTTCTTTAGTTACAGAAACTAATTTTTTACCTTTGTATTCAGTCAAACCTTGGGTAACCCATTCGTCTACGGCGTCAGTTAAAAATAAAACTTCGAATTTCTTTTGTTTTAACATTTCAAGATACGGTGACTGTTGAACAGTTTCTAAACGTTCGCCTGTAATAAAATAAATATCATTTTGTGTCGTAGCCATGCGTGCGACGTAATCTTCCAAGGTGACAAGCTTGTCACTAGCAGTTGATCGAAATAAAAGTAAGTCTTGAATTTTTTCAAGTTGTGCAGGGTCAGTTGGGATGCCTTCTTTGATTGTCGTGCCGAATTCGATCCAGAATTTTTCGTATTCAGCACGATCTTTGTTAAGCCAATCCTTCAGTGTACTGAATACTTTAGCGACAATATTTTTTCGAATCACAGTCACAAGGCGGTCTTGCTGTAATAATTCGCGCGAAACATTCAACGATAAGTCATTCGAATCGACTAAGCCTTTAACAAAGCGTAAATAGGGTGGTAGTAAATCTTTGCAATTTTCCATAATAAAAACACGCTTGATATAAAGATTTAAACCAAATTCGTAGTCTTTCATTTGATAGTTCCAAGGTTTTTTTGATGGAATATAGAATAAACTGGTGAATTCTGTAGCCCCTTCAGCTTTAAAATGAACATGCTTCGCAGCCGGTTGCCAATCATGTGTTAGATGCTGGTAAAATTCACTGTACTCTTCAGGTTTAACTTCAGCAGCGGGTCGTAGCCACAATGCTTTTTGGCTATTCAAGGTTTCATCATCAACAACAGTTTCATTTTCTGAAGTGGTTTCATTTTTTTTAGTTTTGGTTATGTGCATTTTAATGGGCCATGCAATAAAATCAGAATATTTTTTAATCAACGATTTTAAAGTCCATTCATCAGCAAAATCTTGAAAATCATCAGCTTTATTGCCAGCCGAGTTTACAGATTCATTCTCGGATGCAGGTTGTTTTTTTAATTTTAAGGTAATCGTTGTACCGAAACCTTCGGGTCTGACTTGGCTTTCTGTCGTGTAGGTCCCATCACCAGAAGATTCCCAAACAGTTCCTTCGGTTGTGCCGGCCTTTTGTGTGTGCAATGTAACTGTGTCAGCGACCATAAAAGCAGAATAAAATCCAACGCCAAATTGGCCAATCAGTTCAGGTTTTGTTTTCATTTCTTTGTTCATCTGTGCAAAGGCTTTAGTTCCTGACTTGGCGATGGTGCCAATAAACTGTGTCACCTCGTCAAAGTTCATGCCGATTCCATTATCGATAATTTGCAATGTATGTTGCTCTTTATTCGGCACGATCCGAATTTCTAATTTTTGATTATTTGGAATTAAACTTGTGTTTGTTAAGCTTGCAAATTTTAATTTATCGATCGCATCTGAAGCATTTGATATCAGTTCGCGAATAAAAATTTCTTTTTGTGAGTACAGCGAATTGATAACAATGTCTAACAACTGCTTGATTTCAGCATTAAAAGACTGAGTTGTTTTTTTAGACGTATTTTCATGTGTATTTGTCGTCATAGTGGCTCCTAATGGCTGTTTTTTGATTCGTCTAGCAAAGTAGGTGCTGACTGGGAATTTGTCAAGATTTCGCAGGTATGCACATTTGACGTCATTAACTAAAGTTATCAATTTTGTGGGTATTTTTATGGATATTCTGACAAAAAGCTTTACTAGCCAGTTTCTAGCGGGTCTATAAAACAAAGACCAATAGCAGATTTTATAACTGAGCCGCGAATTTGGATGACCAAGTGGACAATAATTTATTTTAAAATTGATATACCTACGTCTTGGGCTGGTGAATATCCCTGCAGGGGGTCTGGATTAAACCCTATGCAAGGCCCAACGCCGAAGTACAACAGGAAATGAATTAAGATGTCCATTGCTCAACTTGTGATTTAAAAACAAGATGCAGGAAAAGTTGATCGAAAAACTTTTAAATCAAATTTCGGTAAATTTGATTTAAATAGTGAGTTTTTCAACATGCCCAAGTGGTTTTGAAAAAACTCAATATGCTCTATTTTTCAATGGGAATAAAAAGTGATGTCAGACGCATGACGCGAAGATCATGTTATATAACAAAGAAGATTAAGAATTTGCAAAAGCATTTGCAGCTCTACCAAATTTATAATAATGACTACGTTTTAGCTTAATTACCGACAACATCCATCAAACAAAATAAATCGATTAGTAATAAACTAAGTTTGAAAAAGAAACCGGTTTTAGCAACGCTTTGATGGGCCTTGAGTGCATCTGTGTGGTGGAGTTTCTAAGTTTTTTAACAGCCGCCATTGCTACCGCACAAAGGCAATTTCGTCACACCCGGAGGTAACGGAGGTGGCGGGCCGCATGTTCCTGCCGTTTGAACAGGGGCACATATGCCTTCGCAGCACATGTGCGGTAAGGCTTCCAGCTGTTTGTATTTCACACAGCAAGGGGCCGGCGCAACTTTGCATGTTGCCGGAGAATACTTTGTGCAAACTTGTTCGCACTTTCGGCCCTCGGGCGTTAGCACGCAGCGATCTTCCATGGCGACACAACTTCCGCCTTGTCGAATAGGCTGATCAAAGGTTGATTCCTGTTCGCAAATTAACATAGGTATGGGTGCACAAGGCCCCGGAACGCAAGTGCTGCCTGCTCGCTCAGAGCGGCAGTTGCCAGAGCGCTTGCCTTCTATTCGTGGGCAAAATCCACCATCGACTGCAAAAGTAATATTAGAAAAGAACAGCAGAGCTAAAAAAGTTTTTACCATTTTGGCTTCCCATCGACTGATCCTAATTTAATAAAACTTTTTGAATTCAATATAATTTTTGAAAAGTCATTAGATCCGTATGGAATTTTAATAATTGCTGCAAACAGTTCTGTAGGCATACTTTTATTATTTAATGGTTCGGAAAAATAATAAACTAAAAAGACATTTTCATTCTTAGCATGCGAAAATTTAAGTAGCGCGCCATCTTTGCCATCGTCTGGATCCGTGTATTTTTCCGTTGGTACAGTGGCTAATTGATTCAATTTAATTTGATACTGCTTTTGATTCACTGGGCACATATCGTCGTTGGTCATCCGCGCGATGCTCCAGTGCTGCAAAATTTTCTCGGATATTGCGTCATCTGGAGCGTCAACTTGTCGGCCAACATGAATCTCTTGAAGATTATTCATGCTATCACCATCGAGATTGTTAAAAGCATCGTTCGAATTAGGCAAGGTCGAACGTAAGATTTCAATATAATCGGGAATTCGATCCTGATCATAATCTAGCCCATCTGAGCCCGCTATAGATAAGGCGGCCTGATCACACTCGTTTAAACGCAAAGGCGTCAGTTTTTCTTTCCGACAGGTTGCAGGTTTCTTACAATTAAAATCTCCATTTAACATTTTGCAAACACCGTCAAGTAATTCAGCTGAATTACTACGTGCATTTGTTGGATTTGGATCATCTTTATCGGGCACTCCATCCATATCAGAATCAGCTAATAAGCGCTGATCTTTCACCACTGCTGTTAGATTTACAATATTAAATTCTGAGGTTTGATATTCAGTTTGAATAGGCGAATTGGCATACTGACAAAAATCAACCTTTTCAACATTGTTGATTGCAATTGTTCTATCTGACCCACCCCATTGAGCTATTCGATCTAAAAGTTTAACGGCCTGTGATTGTTCATTTTGATCTCCGTAGTAAATTGTTTGTAACTTTATGGTACTGGCTTTTTGTAAACCTTTAAGCATCATGCTTTTTACAAGCGTTTCGTACTGTGGATTACTTGGTCGACTTATTTTGTCAGCGTAATCGGGATCAGCTTCGCAGCGGTTTGTTTCGCTGCGCCTGTCACCTACAGAGCAGCACAAAGTTTGTATAAAAGTTCCCATAAATGAAAAATCTTTGGTTGCAATAACACCAGGGGCGCAGCACACGCCGCTTGAATCAAGAATTGCCCCACCTGGGCAGCAAGTTCCATTATCATCGCGAAAATTGCCTATATAAGTATTTTCAGGGCAGTTGTCAGTGGCTTGTCCGTCAGTGAGGAAAAAAATTTGATAATTCGAATTTTTAGCTTCCACAGGGTTTGCGTTGATATCATCTGCCAAAATATTTTTTGCACATTCTAAACCATCTTGATACGAGGTCGTCTGCATGCTGGCTTTAAAATCGTTGAAATCGATATTGTCATTATTGTATTTTTGTAGCTGCCGCAGACTACTAAGTGAGGATAAAGCCTGCTGCTTGTTTTCAAAGCCCGCACCACAGCCTGAAACAGCTGGATTTGCCTTCAAAGTTGATCCACTGAACCCAACAATTTTAAATGTATTTTTTAGATTTTTTGAGCCACACTTTTCAATAAAATCTTGCACTTTTTGAAAACGAATTCCATCACGATCCGTCGCTGGACCGCGATCAAAAACAATCTTAGAGCCAACCTTCTTAAATTCGCCAATATTTGAAAGTGACATATCTAGAACGAAAACAACTTTCAATAACCCAGCGGCCATTTCCGCTGGCCGCGAGCAAAAACTCCCATCCGGAACTTGGCTAGCAAAAGCAATTTGTGATTCACTGCGGGTTAATGAAATATTGTCACACGCTGGAAAAAGACTCAATGATAATAGATAAAGCAAAAATTTTTTCATTTAATTCCCCGGTAGTTGTACAAAATCTGAAAAATCCACTTGTAGTTTGATTTGTTTACCAGTCGCTAAAACTTTTTTTCTTGCAAACATGTAGTAGTTTTTTAGTGGATCTTGAATCGATTTAACTTTGGCAATGAACAGCAGTTCATTTTCATTTCGTCGATGAGGTGTTGGGCCAATCAAAATATTATCCGCAATTAAAGAGCCTGGCGTTGCATTTTTAGATTGATACAACTGACTGCCAACAGTGGTAGCTAATGTTGCGACTAAAGGGATCTGATCGATAGATACTAAATACTGTCCTACTAGGGCCTTAGAGCCGTCAGGTTCTTTGCTTTCAACATACCCCTTAAATTGAACTCGAGCTTTAATTTTAGATTCCTCGGGCACAGCACTAAAGCTAGCTAGGGGATGAACTCCATTTTTAAAACTTGTGTAATCACTGACCCCATCACCGTTGCTATCTTGTTTTCTTAAGTCAGCAGCAAAGCTTAATCCACGAATTGCTTTAAAGTAATCTAGAATATGATCTTGGCCATTTTCTTTACGAAAGGTATCTGTTTCTAAAGTCAATTCTTCGCACTCATTTAAACCATCATTATCTGAATCTAAAGCAGGATCACAATTTGTTTTTTTACAGCCATATTTTTTTTCAATGCTATCTAAGCACCAGCTTTTACCGTTTGCATCAGGTGTTCTGGGATTTCTTGGGTCTGTCCCTAGCCTTATTTCTTCTTGATCGCTAAGTCCGTCTCCATCTGAATCAGCCACAAGTTTTCCGGTCTCGTCGATGAAGGCATTTAAATTCACTGCGTAAAATTCAACAAGTTGATAAGTTTGCTGTGCTGCCTGTGCCGAATTTAGCGAAAAGGGAATGGACCCATCAACTATTGCAGAGATTGCAGAGTCACCCGTTTTTTTTTGCATTTCGTCAAAAATATTTTGATCATCGTCTTCGAGTATACGCTCAGGATGAATCTTAACAAAATCCATTCTTAACGATCCTTCGCCAAAATACTTCGGCAAAGTTTTAATTTCTTCAAGCACACTCAAAAGTTTTTGTAATTGATTTAAGGAAGGATCACCAAAGGCCTCGTAAAAATCATTTCCGATATTGAGACAAAAACAGCTGTTGACTTGATTCCAGCTATTTATTGGAACCCCACATTCAAGTGGCCACTCTTTTTTTTCTTGTGTGGTCAGTTGGCCAAAACCGATCAGATATCCGCTATCACATGAAATTTTTCGTGGATCTTTAACGCATCGTTTGCTGCAACTGTGCCCAGCAAGTATCATCGCTTTATCCAGCACTTCATCCGTAGGCTTAAAAACGCCATCAGACAAATAAATAACTCGAAATTGAGTCGCAAACAGCTGTCCTGTTTTTTGCAATGCTTCCATTTCTTTCATAATTTGATCACGTGCAAATTCCAACGTTGGTAAAGGGACGGTAGTTCCCAAATAAGTCGGTGCAGATCCAACAAAATTACCCTCATCGATATCAGTTCCTTTTTCTAAATCGGCGTTTTGTTCTGCAACTAACATATCGACTCGGGATAAAGCTTTGGTCGCATCCATAAATTTGTAGTAGTCCACGCTGTCAGAGATAGGTGTGTTATTGTATGGGTTCTGGCGTGGACGGGTGCTCATTCCTCCTGAAAAAGGGAAAATGGCAATTTTTGTATTTTTATTGTCTTTCACTTCATGGATCCATTTTTTGATAACTTCATAGCGATCGGCTTCGGGATCAATTCCTTTAGCTGCAACGGTTCCAGCACATCCTGACGAGGCTGATTTAGGCTGCGGGCCATCCAAGTCAGATGGGCATCGTCCGTGAATCATCGAATAACTTTGATCTACAAAAAATAATAAGCGAGTTTGCGTTTGTTGTGATTTTGGTGTCGTCAACGTCGATATAAATTCAGCGCCGCCGGCAGATTGTAATTGATCGCCTGAAACCAAGCTTTTGATATAGACATTATCGCAGGCCGCAAGCATTGTTAACATGATTGCTGAAGTAAATGTTATAAACCAAAAACCCATTATTTGCACCTCTCAGAAAGCTGTCGACACCTGTTTATCGGCCAAGAGGCGCGCGGCCTATAATTCTAACTGCACAACCTAGACTTAACTCTATTTTACCTCGACAATGGGCTAACTTGCACTCGAAGTGTTCGGATTGTTTTGTCAATAATTTCGTCAAAAATTAGGATAAGCTAGTGAAACTCTTTTCGTCGTGTACCATTTTAATTTTAATTTTAAACCTCGTATTAGCCAATATTGTCCTTGCTGCCTCTGATGTCGAAGAAAATCAAACACCATCGATTGTAGCTATACAAACGCGGCCATACTTTTTGCGAAATGAGTTTTCTGGGCATGTAAGTTATTTTCCATTAGATCAATTTAATCATTATCAGGCACTAGGTGCTGCCTACAGCCATTATTTCAATGATTATATGGGCTGGGAATTGGTTAATTTTTCATTTCTGCAAAAAAAGCCAACGGGGCTTGAGGATTTTATTCGAGGTAAAGGAGCTGTCCCTGAAGACTTCGATGTCATGAATTGGAATGTGATAACCAATCTTATCTATACTCCAATTTACATGAAAAATTTGTCTTTTTCAAAAAGTATTTTATGGGGTGATATTTCTTTTGTTGGCGGCTATGGTATCACTAATTTTGAAACCGCCAAAAACGTAAATACAATCGATGTGGGCGTGCTACTTCGTTATTTTTTTGATGAAAAATGGGCGGTCAAATTTGATTTACGTCAGCACCTTTATATTAAAGGAAATTTAAAACCTAACTTGGGAATCAGTTTGGGTTTAGTCTTTAATTTTAGTGAATTTGAAGGAAAAAAAACAGTCGAGGATGATGAATGAAAAACATGTTAAGTTTTTTCATTATTTTATTAATTCGAATGATCGCAACAGCTGATATTTATGATGTTCCCCCAACTGAGCTGGTGATGAATAAAAAATTTCATATCAGTAATGAACTTAACTTGCAATTAGGTTATGTTCCGACGGGTTCTTTTTCAAAATATGGATTGATTGGAATTTCATATGCTAAATTTTTTACTCCAAATCACGGTTGGGAAGTTTTAAATTTACTTTACTCGCATGAATTACAAACAAGTTTAAAGAAAACATTGCTGGCGCCACCTCCAGATGGTTATGGTGATTTAGTTTCAAGTAGTGATTTGGCCCAGCAAAAAGCATTAATAACAACGGGCTATTTGTTGTCGCCATTTTATACAAAAAGCTTATTGTTTAATTCCAAATTGATTTATTCTCAAACGACGTTTCCTTTTTCTGCTGGAGTTGGCTTATTTAATATTGAAACAGTCCCTGTTGTTAGTTTTGGCATGGAACAAACTTTTTTTATGACAAAAAACAGCGCTGTAAAATTTGATTTTCGATATATAAACTATTTTTCAAAAAATGAAACTTTAAAAAATAATCTCAACATTGTTATCGGTTATGCAATGAACTTTGGTAGTCAGCAGTGATTAAAGCAGGCATCATTTATTTTTTATTATTTAATTCGGTTTGGGCTCAATCCTTGTCGCCTGCTGCCAAAGTGTGGGAATATGAACCTACGGATCGAATTTTTTGGACTGAAATTTTACAACTAAATACAAACAAAAAATACCTTGCTATGGTTGAATTAGCCGATCAAAAAGTTAAGGGATCAAAAAAAGAATCTTTAGATTTTTCTGAGGCACGATTAGCCCAGCTTATCGGATTATCAGGATTGGGCTTAACTTTTACAGCTACCAAAATGGCTAGTGAAATTATTAAATCTCGGCCAGCAACTAATTTGGCTATACGTGCGCTGATGGAAGTTGAAGAAATCGTTAAAACCAATCCTGTGGATGAAGATGAAGTCTTCGGTGAACTTATTTGGGATCAAGATGACAGCGTTGGTCTTGGCCCCACCATGGATTTCGTGAACTTTTATAACGGGTTGTTCAATGAGCTTCATGGTTATCCACAATGGAGTGAAAATAATTTTAAAAAATTATCCGTGGGTAGCTATTGGGATTATCGGTACAAATATTATTTAGCGCTGTTAGATGTGAAAAAAAATCAAATTGATTCAGCCATCGAAAAATTTGCTAGTTTAGCAAGTAATCCTGCAGCAAACGAAAACATAAAAGCCGACGCTGCCCACCAATATGCGCGTTTGTTGTTTGAAAAAAAAGATTTTCAGCAGGCCTATAAAGTATATAAGGGCGTTACCTTAAATCCCCGTGAACGCGGACTTATTCTGCTGGAGCGCGCTTGGTCTAAATACTATGAAAAAAATTATTCAAAAGCCATAGGCTTACTAACAGCACTTGAAGCTCCGGCGTTTGATCGGGCACGGTCACCAGAGCCCTATATTTTAAAAATGTTAATTTATAAAGAGTTGTGCAACTACGATGCCGTCTTTGCCGTGCAAAAAGAATATAAAAAACGCTTTACAAAATCACTTGAGGTTATCAAAAATCGGAAAGATTTGCGAAAAGATCCAATTATAGTTAGTCTTGCCTCGCTGGATCGGCGCATCGGCAATTGGGTCAATTACTTAAATAGCATTAAAGAAGAGAAAAAAAGCTTAAAACAACTTAGTTTATCTGGGTTTACATTTAGCAAAGAATTGAACGCCTTGTATGACTCAAAAATTAAAGAAGTATATGAAAAATTAGACTGGTTACTTGCAGATAAATCTCGAGTGATTGCAAAAGAAATTATTCAATGGGATGAGCAGATTTCTTTTCTCGATTATCAAACGCGCGTTGATTCACTAAGAATTGCAAGATCCTTTGGAGAAAAAGATTACAAAACCGAAGAAGTGTCGCATATTGCTTTCGACAAAATATACTGGATTTTTAAAGGTGAGTTCTGGCTAGATGAAATAGAAAAACTAAAAGTCTTAGTCGAATCTAAATGCAATGTGCGTGCACCTTCATCCAGTCGAGGTCGCAAGTGAAGCTTTGGTTGGTGGTCATTCTTTTTTTAGCTCAGCAGGTTGCCTTTGCCACTGGCGGGGAAAAATCAATAGAGGAATATAAAATTGATTTAGCTAAAATTGAAAAATCTATTGAAGTTACCCGAAAAAAAATGAAAGAAGTGCGTGATGTTTCGTTTGTGCCAGACTTGTATTTTGTTTTGGCAGAACTTTATTCTGACAAAGGAAAATATCTTTACTTAATCAACACCAAAGAAAACAGCAAAAAAAAACCAGACGAAGTCGATTTTTCGGATAGCACAAAAGCTAAAAAGCAAGCGATTGAGGTTTATCAACGCTTTATAGAGAATTTCCCAAAACATGAAAATTTAGATAAAGCATATTTTTTTATGGCACACGAATATCGCGAACTTGGACAAAATGAAGACATGGTTAAAACATACCGTCGCTTAACTTTACTTTTTCCAAAATCAATTTTCTGGGAAGAATCGCAGCTTTTCTTGGGAGATTTTTTTCTAGATCAAAAGAAAGATTTCGAAACAGCACGTGAATTTTACGAGAAAATTTTAAATCGTCCAAAAAATCCATTCATGGCGAACGCACGCTATAAAATGGGCTGGTGTTATATAAATGAAAATAAGTTCTTCGATGCACTTATATCATTTGAAAAAGTGATTACTGTTGATTCCAAAATCTCATTAGAGAATTTGCCAGATTTCTATAAAAAGAAAGATATTTTTCGCGATGCCTTAGTTGCATTAGTTTGGCCATATTCTGAGCAAAAAAAATTATCACCTGAACGTGCAGATGCTTTAAAATATTTTGACGGATTAATTTTGGATCGCGGTACAATGAACGTGGTATTGAATAAACTGGCAAAGCGTCTGATGCTGAAAGCTAAATTCGACGACGCAGTTCCTGTTTATATTCGCCTTATTGAAATCACGAATGATTTAGATACCCGAATTTCCGTACTTGATGGGTTTTATGAGGCATTTAAAAAATCAAAAAAAATATGGCCGCTGGGCGGACTTCCAGAGGAATTTGCTAAAACTTTAATTCGTGTTAGGTATTCACCTGCAATAGCAACAAAAGATAAAGCCAAAATTGAAAAAAATTTCGAAATTTACATCCGCGATTTAGCAACTTCGTTGCAAAGCAAAGCCAAAAGTAAACAGAGTGTGACGGACTACAACCTAGCCATTGCGGGGTACGAGGTCTATTTAAATACGTTTAAAAATAGTCGATACACATCCGTCATGACTTTAAACCAAGCTGAAAGCTATTTTGCCATTAAAAGATATGCCGATGCTGGCTACAAGTACGAACAGCTTGTTCGCAATAAAGCATCTGCTAGGAAAGATTATTTTGATTCTGCGATACAAAGTTACGCCCTTGTTTTAAAAAACCCTGAGCCTTTTTCAAAACTAGAACGCATCGAGGCACGTGAAGGCTTTCGTGAGGTAGGCGCGCAGTTTGTAAAGAATTATCCCAATGATAAAGCCAATGCGATGATTCAGTTTAATACGGCTCGCACTTTTTACGACGAAAGAGATTTTGATAAAGCAGTACAAAATTTTAAGTCTTTTATAAATCGGTACCCGAATCATAAAGAATCAACCGCCGCAGGTCAGTTAATATTAGATTCATTTAACCAGCGCGAGGATTACGAAGGCTTAATTAAAGCTGGAAAAGAGTTGATTGTAAGTTCTAAAATTTCTAATTCTCAATTTAAACAAGACGTCTCTGAAATAGTTAAACAGGCAGAATATCGCCGTTTGCAAGATCAAGTGGGCGATCCAAAAAGTCGCGAATATGCAAAAAAGCTTTTAAGTTTTGCTGCTAAATATCAAGGTACGTCTTTGGGTGATCAGGCCTTATACGAAGCCTTTGTTAGCTTTAAAAAGAAAAAAGATCCTCAAGCCTACGAACCTGGTGAGCAATTATTGGTGAAGCACGCAGATTCAAAATATGCCAAAGAAGTCGTAGGTGCGATGGGAGAAATGGCCTTAAATACTGCAGATTATAAGCGTGCTGCAAAATATTTCGAAACGTTTGCTAGAAAATACCCTGCAGATCCCTTAGCTAAAGATTTAATGAAAAATGCAGCCTCTATGCGCGAATTAATGGGCGATTACAAAGAAGCGGCTGAAAACTATCAAACGGTGGGAATGGCAGATAAGGTGTCTGAGCAGTATTTACTTTCCCAGGACTGGTCAAATTTAAAATCATCTCTAAAAAGCACTTCAGGGATTAAAAATAATTATTTACTTGGACTTTCATTGTATCGATTGGGATCACTTGATCAAGCTAAGCCATATCTTGCCACGGTGTCCAAATCGAAAGCGAATTCAAGTGATGAAAAAACAATGGCAGCTCATGCTTTATATTTAATGGCAGGGCTTGATTTGAAAGCCTATCAATCCATTAAATTAGGTTCTGGTGATGAAGCCGGTTTAGTTAAGGCCAAGCAAGAACGTTTAGCTAAATTAACTCAGCAAATGAATACTGTGATTGGCTTTGGCAATGGCCGTTGGACGATCGCTGGTTTGTATGAGCTAGGCCGTGCTCACAAAGAATTCGCTCAGTTTTTACAAAGTGCTTCAACGCCGGATGGCCTGGATGCAGCTCAGAAAAAGCAATATCAAAATTTGATTGCACAGCAAGTGGATCAATTTAATAAAAAAGCAAATGAATTTTTTAAATCATGCACGATGAATGCAGAAAAATTCGAAGTATTTACTAATTTTGTGGGCGGTTGTCGATCTTTGGGAATTACCCAAATCGATGAATCCACAGAAGTGCAAATTAAAGCCAAAGCAACTGAGCGAATACCAATCGGAGTAGATGTGATTCGCAAAAAGCTATTTGATGCAAAAAATAATGTAACTTTATTGATGAAGCTTCAGCAGTCGTATTTAGGAGCTCAGGATTATGCAATTAGTCGGCTGATAGCAAGTCGAGTTCTTGAATTAAATTCAAAAAATGCTGAGGCCCAGGCGCAAATCGGCCTAAGCTTTTTATTTATGAATGATTATGAATTAGCAGCTACAGCTTTTAAGCAAGCTTTAAAAATGTCGGCTAACAATGCTGTTGCAGTCTTTGGACTAGCTGCCATATACAAGCAATTCGGGTTTAAATCGAAGTACAAAACTTTTTCGGTTCGACTAAAGTCTGTCAACAAACCAAAGACTATTATTCATCCTTGGATGACTGGACTCTAGCGCACGTTATTTCATACCGAACAAGATTCATAAACTAATCCCTTACTATAAAAGGATGCTTTTGTTTTGGAAAAGAAAAATTTATCTCAGAAAATTAAAATTATTATTGGCTTCAATGGAGTGCCAATCTCTGAGAACATCTATGCGCAATATCCGATTCAAATCGGGCGCGATGTCACTAATGATTTAGTCTTAGACTATGGATTTATTTCACGTAAGCACTGCGAAGTTATTGAAGATCAGGGTAAATTTCATTTATTAGATTTAAAGAGCCGAAATGGAATTTATGTCGATGGTAAATTGGGACGTATCTTCGAAATCAGTGACAAATTAGAATTTCAGGTTAACGTCGTTAGCATTCAAATTCTGGTTGTTGATGAACTGAAATTAGCTGAAGAAAAGCGAATTGAAGAGAATAGAAAAAAAATTGAAGCTACCAGGCCCACCAGCACGGCATTTCAATCACGGCCTATACAGCCTGAAAGAACAGTGGTTCAAGTTGCAAGCCAGCAAAATCTTTCAGCAGACATTAAGCACGAATACCGTCCGTTAATAACGGGTGATTTAAAATCCGATTTAATTGGTTTTCATCCCAAAGTTAGAATGGCGATTGATAAAAAAGTTGAAGCCATTGTGGTGTGGCATGATCAAATTATTCAAGTGCGTGAGTTCGAAGAAAATGAACAGATTACTTTAGGACCTTCACCATCGGCCGATATTCAAGTTCCGATGCTGCCGACGACGTGGCGTCTGGCTGATGTGCAGTTTGCGGAATCAGTTTATCATGTTTACAAAGGTTTAAATTTTTCCTTATCAAATGATGGTCTAACTTGGTCAGATTATAAATCACAACATGCAACGGCACAGTCTTATAAGCTAACAGCAGGTGGCATGGTGCGCTTTCAGTTGGCACCATGGTTAAAAATCTATTTACGCTATATACCGTCGCAGCATCGGTTAACCCGTAAGAAATTGCGTGAGCCTGAAAAAGACTTTAGAGACGCACTTGTTGGTTCGTTGATGGTGCACTTTGGTTTTATGTTTTTGCTTGCCTTTACTGTGCCAAAAATTAAACCAGCGTCTAGGGTGAAAATGGCACAAGAGCGATTTGCGCGTGTGATCGTTCCGCCAAAGCCAATTTTTATTGAGCCACCAAAAGTAGTTGTGCAAGAGCCTTTGCCAAAAGAAATTGAAATTCCAAAGCCCGTGGTTCAAGAACCTGCTTTAAAAGTAAAAAAAGAAAAACCTAAACCAGTTGTTATCGAAAAACGAAAAACCATACAAAAACCAGTCGTGCAAAAAAAACCGGTTGAAAAACTGATACAGAAGGTTGCAAAGAATGAAACCACTGTAAAGCCCATAAAAAATCACCCTCCCGTCGAAAAATCAGTGGCCGTCACAAAGCCAGTACCGATTCCGCCAAAGCCCGCTGTTAAGGTCGAATCCTTGGGAGCCCTAGCCGCACTTGGTCTTGGCGGCGGAAATCCGTCAGCTAAAGCGGAAGCTCCTAACATTAATATTGAATCCAATAACAACTCATCCGCTGCAGGAACAAATAAAAATGCCAGCATGAATTCCGTCGTCAGTTCCTTGCCTTCTGCAACTGGTAAATTATCAGCGGGTGGTGGTGGCCCTATAAGGACCAAAGGAAACGGTTCTGGTGTTGGCACAGGTTATGGAACTCAAGGCCTATCCAGTGGGGGCGCAGGCTCACGAGGTATTGCAGGTAAAGTCGTTGGCCAGCCAAAATTGTCTTTTGGAAGCGGAGTAACAGAAGGTCTTTCACGACAACAAGTCATGGCTGTGGTTCAGCAACATTCAGCCGAAATTCAACGCTGTTACGAAAAATTATTATTATTAAATCCTGATTTATCTGGTCGAATGGAATTTGATTGGGATATTTCTGCAGCTGGAAAAGTAGCTGATGTGCGAATTAAAAAATCGGCTGTCAAAGGTGGAGATGGTCTAGGGGAATGCGTAAAAGGTGTTTTTCGTAAGATGAGTTTTCCGACGGCTAAAAATGGCCAATCAACAACGCCGAATGTGGGTTTCCCCTTTGGTCGATTATAAAAAAGTCTAGTTCCTAGTCCTCATTTTGCCATCTAATCAAAACTACGATTCAATCAAGACAGGATTGAGTTTCGCAAATTCTTATTGCCAGGAGTTTTCATGGATATTTTTATTTCTATTGGCCAGGCTTTTTTTCACGAACCATTTATGTGGGGAATTCTGGTTGTTTCGTTAATGGGACTTGCTATCGCCTACGAACGAATCATGTATATTAACTCTGCTTCAGCTATTAAAAAAGATGATTTTTTACAGCGCATTCAGAGCTTTATTCTACAAGGAAATTTGGAACGTGCGATTGCACTTTGTTCACAAACATCTAATCCAATTACAAATATTGTCAAAGCTGGCTTGATGGCGGTTGCGAACAACAAAGATGCTGAGGAAGTGCAAACCGCGATGGATGCGGTAGCGCTTAGAGAAATTCCTAAAATTGAAAAGCGAACTTCTTTGCTAGCCTTGATGTCGAATTTAGCAACGCTTTTGGGATTATTAGGGACCATTGCTGGTTTAATTGGAGCTTTTCGTGCAGTCGCTGGAGTTAGTCCTGCAGAAAAAGCGACGATGCTATCAAATTCAATTTCGATGGCTATGAATTGTACTGCGTTTGGATTATTAGTGGCGATTCCGTTGTTAGCGGCCTTCGGCTATTTACAAACGCGCTCTTCTGAGTTGGTTGATGATGTGCACGAAGCGGCCGTTTCTACCTTAAATTTTGTTTTAATTAACCGAGAAAAGTTTAAGAAGTAATGTCAACGGGTGGCTATGGTGGCGGCAAGAAAAACGCCAATGCAGAATTAAATTTAATTCCTTATATCGATTTGTTATCAACGCTTATTTGTTTTCTTTTGATCACTGCAGTTTGGCAACAAATCAGTTCTATTTCTACTAATGGTGCCAATGCTTCTGCGTCAGATTCACCATCGTCTCCACCGGATCCGAATCGTGTCGATCTAAATATGACAATTCGCACAGATCGCATCGAGATGGCAGCAGGTCCCAAGAAATTTAATTTCCCTTTCGTTCAAGGAGAACCTGACTTTTTGCAAATCGAAGCAACGCTACAACGCTGGAAACTGACTTGGCCTGATCGTAAAGATGTTACCTTGCATAGTGATTCAAAAGCGCATTACAAAAATTTAATTAAAATGATGGATATCCTTATTGCAAATAAATTTGATGATGTGGGAGTAAATACTCAGTAATGGCAAAGCTAAGACGAACGATCGTTAAACCAGGATATCATCTAAAGCCCAAGTATGATTTACATAACTTTAGGATGATTCGTAATAGAACTGAAAAAGCACTAGAAGTACCCGAGCTACCGCTAGTTAGTTTGATCGATATGTTTACAATTTTAGTTATTTATCTATTAATGAACTTCTCTGCGACTGGCGAAGTGTTTTTCATTCAAAAAAATTTAAGAATGCCAGAAGCAAAACATTCGCGCCCATTAGAAAGTGCGCCACTTATTACAATCACCCAGGCTGGAGTCAGTTTAGATGTTGAAAAAGGCTTAGATATACCTGATGTTGAAAATGAAAATTCAGCCACGTACCCAGTCTTAGTCAGTGCGCTTCGAAAACTAAAAGCCATTCAATCATCAGCAAAGCCTACGGAAGCATTTAAAGGTTCGATCAACATTCAAGCGGATGAAAGCATTGAACTTACATTTATTAAGCGTGTGATGCAAGTTTGTATTCAAGAAGGTTGGACTGGAATTAATTTTGCGGTTAGAGATTCAGCTAAGTAATTTTTTTAAAATTTACGTTTGATTGCAGTTTTTGGAATCTGTTGCAGAATTTCTTCACGAAAATTTTCACGAAAATTAATTATATTCTTTAAATCATTGCGCTGGCGGCTAAGTAATAAAATACGATCATCGTTATGTAATTCACCTTTGATGATCATATCGTCTAAGTCCAATTTTTTGGTCTGAGCATAAGCCGTAAGACCAAAAAAAGGAAATCCGTAGAACAAAAGTAGGAATACTGGGCGCATCCCCCTATTATAGAGTAAGAATGAAATTACGGCAGAAGTATTTATTTTTTATATCCCTTAGTCTAATGACTATTTTGCTAAAGCCCACTGAAAGCCTAGCCGGAAAAAGTCCTGCAATAATTTACTTAACAGACTTTGAAGGCGCTAATTCTTTTGTTAAAAGTGAAGTTGCTCAGTTGCAAAAAATGGGTGTCGAGGTCTTTGTGATTGATTTTTTAGAAAATCAAAAAGATTTGGATTTTTCATCGCGACAGTTTAAATGGGCCCGACTGGATCAAGATCTTGTTCATCAAAAAATACAAAAAGTTATAGCTGCAATGAACGCCCGAAAAGAAAAAGACATCGACCTGACCCGCGTTGGAGTCATAGCTGAATCAGATGCGGCTTCCTATGCGATACAAGTTGCCAGCGAAAATCCAAGTTTTCGTGGAGTTATTCTTAGAAATCCAAATTTAGTATTTGATAAGAAAAAATTTGCAACTATTAAGTCGAAATTTCTGTTAGTGTTAGCAGAAAAAAAATACGATTCGGCAAAATTAGTCGCCTTTAAAGCTCAGCTTAAACAAGCGAATGTGCAAATGGAAATCATTAAGTCGAATTCAGCTGATCGGTTTTATGATTTATCCCAAACGAAGCGCTACATTGCAAGCGATGCGGAATCATATAAAAATGGTTTTTATGATTTTATCAAGCGCTTCATCACTTTAGAAATGGCGACAAAATATTAATTAATTTCCGCACACATGATCCGTTATTTGACTAAAGTCCCTAGATGGTCCGTGCGTGCTCTGGTTTCAGAATCTAGGCTTTTTAATTTTTGCACCAATGTTTGTAACTCAGGGGAGCTGATATCGCCGGACGATAAATACAACTTCACGGAGGGCACTCCAGCGACCGCATTAGAAATTTGCAGCATCGAAGTAGCATTGAACCCTTTATTAGGAAAAATATAAAAAGTTTGATCAATGATGGCTCCGATAGGGGTATTACTGAAAATTGTCGAAGGCAGTATGCCAAGTCCGGTATCCCAAATCATCGAATTTAAATCACTAGACGCCCCAATACCTGTAGTAACTCCACAATTAGCTCCAAGGCATTCAGCGGGTTGCTTGCCAAAAATAATCGAGATCATATTTGCAGTAGGCGTCTGTGTTGTGTGGTAAAGGACGGCGTAGCCGTTCGTGTTCTTAAACGGAATCGAAGGGTAATTCGGATAGTTCCCCGTGTTGTACCACCAAGTCGGATTTGCATTTTGATCAGCCGCTAAAGCTAAAGCATTAAATGCGGGGCGATTTAACGGAATCCAGTTCTCTAAATAAATTTGGGGATACTTAACTTGTGGTCCGTCGCTTATCGTGGTGCCATTTGTCGATAAGGATTGCAGATACAATATTTTTCGAACATTAATTTTACCGTCAATGATTTCATAGCGGGTTAATAGCTTTGACTTCGAATCCATATAAACAGACAGGGCTTGATCCCAAGAATCTTCCATCCCTGAATACACATCAACGACGCAGTGGTTGGGATTATTTTGAAGGTTCACAAAATAAGTAGGGCTTAATACATTGTTTGAAATTCCGGCCTGATTAAAATTCAAACGTTTATCGCCGCCATAGTCATCTCGTTGAATAACAAAATCCCACAGTACCAGTTGAATAACTCGATCGGTCGATTCTCCAGCGTAAGTCGGCGATAACAGAGCTGTCGAATTGGCATCTCTAAATTCTTTAATGGCCCCGCCAGATCCAATTCTAAAATCAAATTGCTTTTGATTTTGATATTTTAGGTTGACCCAAATATCTTGGTTCGAATTCGACATCACGTCACAACTGTAATCATTAGCAGCTAAAATTGCGCACGAACTGAATTTAGTGACAGCAACGGCTGGTGCAAATAAACCTGTGGATGTCTGACAGGTTGCAGACTTTAAAGCAGCCGCGCATTCGGCCGCAGTTCCAGAGGACCGAGTATAATACTGGTAAGGACTTGCAGCACTTTGAGCCGAGCTAATTAGACTTCCTGTCTCTGGATCTAAACAATTTTGCATACAAAAATTAAACAGCGGAGCTGCGGGCAACCAAAATCCAGAAATTTGACAGGTGCTGGTACCGCTGCTATTGCAAAGATCGGGATAGGTTTCAGTTTGGTGCGGAAAGCCCGTGACCGTTGAGCCAATATTATTTCCAGTTGGAGTTGCCACGCCCGAAGTCACTGAATAAGCGCAGGTTTGGCCCTGAATTAAACACGCAGAAAAGCGACTGGCTGCCACGGCGGGCAAAAATTTTCCAAATGTGCCATCACAGGTCGAGCTCCTAGTTGCACCACCGCAAGCCGCAGTCGTGCCTTGATTCAGCGTCGAAAAGGTGTACGTGCTTCCTGCTGGAACCGCCACACCAGTGTCAGGATGAACACAATACTGCACACACGTTGCAGCGGGAACTTGGCCATCAAATTGGCCACTGGTTAAACATGTCCTAGTTACTTGGCTACAAAGATTTGGAAAAATTTTCGAGCTGCTATCATATCCCTTGATGTTCTGATCGATGTCATAAGCCTTACCGCCCGTGGAGCAACTTAAAACTTTGTAAGAGCTTTCATATTTTTGGCTGACTTTGGTGCCGCGACAGTTTTGAAAAATTAAAATTAAAATAACTAGAATGGCAGCAGTGCTGGTCTTCTTGGAATTTTTTATAAAAAAGCGATTTAATAAACCAGTTATTGAAGCGTAAGCTGTTAGAAAACCCGGGTATTTGAAAATCTTCCAATTTTTAAAATTCAAGTGTTTCCCCCAAAGTTTAGGATAACAGACGAACCTGTAACTAAAAAATGGTTGCTTTTAAACAAGACTTTTACAAGCAGTACAAATTGTCCTTGCCACAGAAAGGCTTGAAGTCCTAGTCCATTGTCTGAACAGAATACAAATCAATTGCACGTGTAGCGCCAGTACTCATTGATCAGGTCAGTGCCAGTGAATAACTTACCGGCAAAATAAATATCTCCGGAAGGTTGAACCGTGATTCCAGTTGGACTTAAGTAGGTTTTAGCAGGGCCAGCAGTGCTTTGATATGTGTATGAGCTTTCAAAAAGATGTGTCCACGCGTTCAGGTTTACCGATGTCGTTTGCAAATCCGCGGTGTAGCCATTTACATTCGCCGCATTTTTTGAAAAGTAGTCGATGAATGTTCCGTTATTTACATAATTAAAAAAACCATGAACGTTTGGCGTCGTTACATCAGTTCGTGTGCTTACTAGTAAGATTTGTTTTAAAGCACGATCATACTTATAATAACGAAGTGTATAAGGTAACCAAGAAAATACAGAAAAATAGAGATTACCAATTAAATCTGAAGTTGCATTTGAACTGATATCCGAGTTGCTACTTGGCAGTGTTGAAATGTCGCCAGTCTGGAAGTTATAAAAACTTTGGTCTTGCCTGTTGAAATTGAATAATTCGTCCCTTGAATTGATCACCAAAGTTCCAAAGATTGTGTCGCAGTTTTCGGGTTGGTCTAAGGCCCAAACAGTTCCATTGTGTTTGAAAAGTTTCACACAATATTTTTTGCGGCTGGCATTCCAGGTGCCAGTTTCAGCAAAAATGTCACCCGATTTTGACTTAACGAAATTTCCAAGAACTTCCACAAAATTTTTGGCGTCGGTAACTTGCATGGTTGTTGCATCGATTTCAAAAATAATAGGCCAAAAGCTTTGCTCTGGGCTTAAATTGCAAGAGACTTTCATCAACAATTTATTTCTTTTTGAATCCAGAATAGTTTGATCCAGAGAAGTAGAATAATTACACAATTTGCTTTGATACAGCAGTTGCGCAGGTCGAAATTCAGCGACTATAGTTCCAGATGTTAAATCGTATTTTTGTATATCACCTAACCCTTTGCTGAAATAGGCGAAATTACCAACGACGATGGGTTCAAAATAGCCAGATCCAACATTTGTGATATTACTGCGAGCAATTTGTTTCCAGGTGCGAATACAATTTACAAATGGATTCACCAAAGCTTCTGTTGCTGGCATTTTTGCTGGCTCAGGTGGCGTAGAAGGAAGATCAGTCGATGGTCCTTGGCGGCCGGAAATACGGACCTCGCCGCAGTTCTGAAATGCCGCCACGATAAGAAAGACAGTGGCAAGTATTACTAAACTGGCCACTGTCTTTTTAATCTGAAATTGATACAGTTTCATATTTCCCCTACCACAACTTTGTATACAAATTCGGAGCCTTGTGTCGTTCTGAGAAATAAACGATACGGAAACATTTTGTTAAATTAGGCAACTTTGGCGATGTTTATGAACTGACGGTTCGACTAAAGGTCAGTCAAATGAGACACCTATAAAAATGGGGGCACTTCGTTTCACATTGGTCACGGCAAGAGCGCACCTAAAGTATGGTTTTTAATAAAAATCGGTTTAAATTCTAAGGTATTAGGCCTCTACTTGTGGTGTTTTTTCTCAAGTGGGACGAAAATTGCAAATTTAGTGTGTAATTTCTTAAGAGGAAATACACGTGAAAAGACCGAAAAGATCATTTACACCTGAACAAAAAGCCAACATCGTGAACCAACTCGAGACAAACCGCAAAAGTGGTCTGACCTTTAAAAAGGCGATCAAAAAGCACGATATCTACGTTTCACTTTATTCAAAATGGAAGCATCAGTTAGCGGTCGGAATTCATTCTTCACTTCGAAACAACAAAGCCCCTGCTGATGCAGAAAAAAAGCAGCTAAAGATTGAGATTCAAAAACTTCGTGCCATTGTTTTATCGCAATTTCAAGCGATTGCAGATTTAAAAAAAGGGATGAACTTGGACTGGTAAACTGGATTAGTGGAAGCAAGCATATGGATTTACAAAAGCAAGGCGTCATCGATCAAGTTTTAGAGAGCCAAAAATCAGGTCGAAAAACAAAAGATGTTTTACAAGCTTAAGGTGTTAAGCCATCGACCTTTTATCGCTGGTTAAAACAAAGACAAAGTATTGTTTCTGAAATAGAAGTTATTCACCCGTCGGACCGAAAAACTTCGATGTCACTAACGGACGAAGATCGCAATTTGATTTTAAAGACGAAGAATGAAAATCCTGAGCTACGGCATCGCCAGATCCAAGGATTTTTACAAATTAGCGGAAATTATTTTTCAGCAAGTTCAATTTACTGGGAATTAAAGACTAATAATCTTGTTGAGAAATATGCGCGAAGACCAGCACCATGGGATGAGCCATTTTACAAAATGCGCTCCGCAAATATGATGTGGGGTGCAGACTGGACGAAGTTACGTATTGGCGGTGAACGATGGTATTTATTAACAATGATTGATTTTTTTGTCGAAAAATTATCAGTTGGAAAATATTAAAAACTGTAAATGCTAGAAACATAAAAGATTTATATAGCGATGGCTTAGCAAGTTTAAATTTACTGCTAAACTGGCCGCATAAGCCCGAACTTCGAGTTGACCGCGGAAGTCTTAATACGGCGCACGTGACGAAACAATTTTTTAAGGACATTGAGGCCGAATTAAGTTTTGCGCGCGTCCACAGGCCAACAGACAACGCTAGGACCGAAAGATTTTACGGGACTATAAAGCAAGAAGAAATTTATTTAGTTGGTGCTTATCAAGACGAAGAAACAGCAAATATGATGATTAGCAAGTACATGAATTACTACAACAATGAACGCCCGCATCAATCAGTTTGGAATTACACGCCAAATCAAGTAGACATTATGAATAATAAAACTGAATTACTGAAACAATTAAAGTGTCTCAAAATAAAATGCTGGACAGAACGAAAGAATTATTGGAAAACAAAATCACAAACTAATCCATCACACTAAATCTGTGAAATAAGTCTCGCACAAGATAAGACGAGCAGAAGTAGTTGATGACCACGATCGCGGACATTTGCAATCAGGTAACTTTTCATTTTCTTTAATTTTTCAGTCTTGCAACAAGTATATTCACATCATTTTTTTTGACTTCGTTACACGCTTATTTGATCAGCATTTGCTGGGCACCATCCAACCGAAACAGCTGGGCGCAACGGAACCGAATTGACCGGGCGGATTCGAACCGAATTGGGTGGGCGCCTTGAACCGAATCCCGCAATTTGACTCATTCAAATAATAATTAAAAATTTGGCTTGCAGTACGCATGTTGTAAGCTTCGTTTTGCAACATAGTGCTTAGATAATATTTTTAACTTTACAAAATTAAATTAAATTAAATTAAATTAAATTTAAGCCACCTACAGCTCTTGTCTGATTCCATTAATAAACTTTGAATGTGCCTGATGTTGAAAATCTTGAAATAAAATGGTCCGTCGCCAAAGAGGGCTTAGCAGGGAATAATTATGGTTCCGCAATTTTTTAAACCAATTTTTTTAATTTAGTGTGCACTCAGCTTTTTGACCGAATAACCCGTCATTGCTTGATAACTTGCGAAAGCGCCATTGTCAGCACGTTCACGAATATATTCAAATCGAGATAAGAATATTGAGTCCAGCGACACTTACTGCTTGTAAGAATATTTAACACCCTTTTTCGAAACAACTTCCATGTCGACGAGTTGGGAACGAAGCCCGTTATGGTTCAGCTCTTGTGAAGAAATAATATTCGCGAACTGCACCCATTCATTTTTAACATATTCAGCGGGGTCAAGGTCACGTTTGATGGCCTCAATTTTCATTTGCGAGTATGCACCAAGGCCCCAAGACTTAACTTCGTGGGCTAAAAAGCTAGGGTGCTGCGCTGGGCATCCTGCTATGTTTTTCGGATCAACAGTAAATGATCGATCATAAGAAAGTTCAATTGTAGTGGTCGACATTTGACTAACTGTCGTTTTTTCAATGGTTCGATAGATGCAAGTTGCGCTATTCGAGTTGAAGAAATCTAAAAATTCAAGTGTTCGGAAATCACCCAAATCGGGCAGTTTTGCTGAATCAGAAACTTTTTGCGCGACCTCATTTGGAACCACTGATGGCGCTGCAGGTTTGATCCCTGAGTCGCTTGACTTGGCACAGCCTACAATTAGAAAAAATGTACCTAGTATTGCGAATTTGAGTTTATTGATTTCCATTTGAATTTCCCCTTCGAAGTTCTTCATACTTGTAACCTTTCGTTGCCAAAGTTTCAATGTTAGAGCGCATTGATTTATCAAATTTTGAACGCGGTTGACACAGGCAAAGCTATAGAAAACTCTGAGTTAGCATTGAATGAGTCTATTTACTGACACCTATTCAAATTGTTTAAGAAAAGTAGTGATTCAACCCCAGAAGACGTGTGCGTAGTTCTATCCTCTAAACGGATTTTAGGACGCACCTCAGGTGCGCTTGTTAGAATTTAGGCGTTGTCAAAAAGCCCGTCGTAAGAAAATTTATTGGAAAGCGGATTCAATCAAACCGGATCTATTTCTGGTAAGAACGTATATAGCAACGAAACGTTTAAAATCTTTGAGAAATGAACTTCATTTTATTTGATCACTTTTTGCATTCGAGCTGACTGCTCTGAATCGCGCAGTGACCATGTATTTAAATTATGCCGAAGTGAATTTCCCCCGATTTGACGGACATGACTGGTGCTGATGCTCGGCAGAAGAATTTGTAAACAAAATCCGAACCAAGAAATTATTTCTATGACTGCCGATGACCGGGTTGAAACTTATAAGGACATGGTAGGCCTGGATTATACCAAAAGATTTGCGGCCAAAGACCAATCCAAAGCGAAGCTATTGCACCAACGTGTTGTTCAGCGCAAACATATCGTAAATCCATTTTTGAATTTCGACCGAATGCTTAGCCATTGTTTTGGTGCGCATTTCGTTAATGGTGTTAAATGGGGTTTGCAAATAATCAACAAGAACGCCGCTGGCCGATTCATAGTTGATCACATCGTACTTGATTGGAGTGGCTTGCTCTTGTTGCCAATCATACAAATCCCAAAGCGTCGCCGCAACGGCCATTTCGTTTTGTAGGCCGTCCGTACATGATTGGCTGTAGGTTTCGACGTTGCCACCTAAGCCTGCTAAAGTTGGCGTTGGTTCGCCGGGCTGGTACTTGACCCAGTAGGGTAGAAAATCGGCGAAACCTTCGGTCATGGCAAGAGATTGATGGTAACAACCTGAAATTGAATGTGCGCCGCCGGCGTTGGCGGGCCAAACTGATTTCCACATATTTCTGTTGATGGTATGACCCAGCTCGTGAACAACAGTTTCTAAATTGGCGTGTTCGGGAATAATCCAAATGTGCCCAAGACCGGTCGAGCAAGACCATGCGATCGTGGCGCCATTAGCATCTTCGCTGAAGCATTTCTTCAACGGATTGGCGAGCGCGTTCGGAAAGTAAATCGGAATGCTAATCGAAGATATCGGATTAATTCCATTAGCAACCATGCGGCTCCACAGTCTCATGGCTGAATATAAAATTCTTCCTAACTTTAAACCAGAGTTTGCATCCAGTGGAATCATTTTAAAAAATGTTGAGGTTTCATTCCAAGTATTCATATTTGTTTTTTTCGGAGTAACAAATTCCGACCAGCTATAGGGTTCGGCAATATTTAATTTATTTACCTTGGTCGGATTATAAAGTGTAAAAAACCGATTCGACATTTTGTAAGTATACATTTTTAGGCTTTCAGCCTGGTAGCCAAAAGTCGGTTGCAATTCCCAAGTACCATCCGGTTCTACTTCAGTCGAGCCGATTAAGTGCCATTGCTTTTGACTGCCCAAAACAGGAGTGACAAGCTCCCAGTATTCTACTGAAAAGCCCCAACCGGCCGATTTTATAGCGCCAAATAAAGTTGAATAAAATAACACTCCTTTTTTGCATCCGGTAACGGGACCAGGATTTGTACACCCCCTGCTTTCAAGCAGATTCATTTTTGGAATTCCAATGGTTAAGGGTTCCACTATGGGTAAGTGATCAGAAGCCTTCAGAGTTGATCCTTTTGGAAGTTCGTTGATGCGTAAAGTCTCTGACATTTCTTTGGGTTTTAGGCCACGAATTTTTTCAACTGGCGGCAAATTCAAGGGGTCCATGTTGTTCAGCGCAGTTAATTCGAACGTGTTTTCTGGAATAGTCACAGCTTCTACGACGCCGGCGCCACGGTTAATTTGGCCGCGACCATCGTAGTACACGCCTTCGACTAACAGCGGTTTCAAATTTTTGCGCATAAATATTAAATCAGTTGTTTCTTCGAAATTATTTGAAGCTAACTTTTCAATCGGACGGTGTATGCTGGCTGCTTGCTTTCGTGGTGCTTCGGGACGGCTGGCATAGTTAACATTAACGTGAAATAAAAAGTATCGATCTTGGCGGGAAGACGTTGCATAAGTGAACGGAAAATTGATGGTGCTAGTTTGTCCAGGCTCGACCACGACGGTTTGCTCTATCATGCGCAAAGTATTGGAATCTTCGTCTGGAGTTAAATAAACTATTTGCCTTGTTCGACTTCGATTCGTTATCTTTACGACCGCTAAGGGTCGGTTGGGGAATAGCTCAGTCTCGGTGGTGATATCATACGAAGGCTGCGGAATAGTTGCATGGCTTAACTGCGAAAAGAAAATCATTGTTGCAATGACAAAAGCTGAACCAGTTTGAATAAAAAAACTCATCGAAACCCCCACGTCGTATTGCGGCCGAGAATGGGGGGCGTGAAGGGATAGGTCAATTAGATTTTACTCTACCTATAAAATTGTAATCCGCGGCTGAAGACTGCAATCCGCGGCCTAGTCGATCTTTGTGGCTAAATCCAGACAAAGTTACCAATGCGTACTAGCCGTAAAAAAAGCTAACTGATCGGCCACGCAGCGAAATGCATTTCTAGAATAATTCTGGTGGCCAAAGGTGAAGGGTTTTGAAATTCAAATTTCGACTTTATTAAAAAGCCCAGCCTACCGTGAATTCGCCGGCAAAACCCGCCCCACGATTAGGAATTTCAGTGCGCTTGCCGTTTGATTCAGTGACGACGATGTTGGAATCGCCAATCGCAACCGCGGCACCGCCACCTAACATCATGTTAAAGCTGTTCCAAAACCAGCCGTAGCCAACTAGGCTGCCGATAGCAACGCCCGCAGCCTCGCCGGTGATTGTCGTTGTACCTGATGCATCAATGCTGGTTTTTGCGTAACGAACAAAGGGCCCCACATAAAGGCCGTCCGTATAAACTCCGTTTTTAAACCAGTTCGCGCGCACACCGGCAGAAGCTAGATTTACGTCGTAAGTGGTACCCGTGCCGCCACTGACATTAACTTTAAACTTAGCATAAAAAAGCTCGGGTCCTACTGTCCAATCTGGGTAAATGACAACGTCTAAAGTGGCGCTAGCAATTCCTAGGATTAAAGCAAGTGGTGAAAATCGGAAATTATATTTAGAGCTTTCTGTGCTTGTTACAGCTTGAGCAAACACTGAAGAAGTTGAAAGTAAAACCATGATTAAAATTAATACGCTTTTCATAAAGCTCCTGGGTAGTGTTAGTAATGGCTTTCGCACCCTATACTAGGGATCATGCACTGGCAAAGGAACTTAATGGCTGAAATGCAGTATTTTTTAAATTCAAATCAAAAATATTAATTTCCCTTAATATTTTACTTCAAATCTGCTGATAAGACGTACATGGCAAAAAATATGATTCTACTACAGATAACTATTTGCAAACTCTTAGAAAAAATTATTTAAAGCACTAAGGATAGCATTGCGGACCCCCGCTAATCCCGCGCTGGATTTCAGATTAAATTATTTTTATTTTTTTAATGAGTTGATTTAGATTGTTAATTTAGCGATCAACCAGTTGAACCTTACTGACTTTAAGGCTGGAACGTCGTTATTTACAACTTTGCTGCCTGATGAATCATCCGCTTAATTTACAAAACTACAGGGGGAAGCTAAGTCCTTAACCTTCTGTTGTTTTTCTAATTTTGAATCCAATTGACGAAAAATAGCGCCAGCATTTTTAAGATCTTTTAACGTAAAGAAATTAAAAGTTTCTGCTGAAGCATTTTAAAATCTTATTAGTTATTCCCCTTGGGGCCGGGCCTAGCGTAGACTACTGATGAAAACTTAGCCGCAAGCCGAATCTACTTGTTGCAGCAGTCTTTACGGCAAAACAAGGCCATGACTGGGACAGTCTGAAATGGCGAACAGCAGATTTTACAAACTGGCATAGGTTGAATAGGACATTGTTTTCAGTTATGCTATCGGGGTTTAAACTGTGCCCGTCGAGCGTGAAATAATAGCATTGGTCTTTCAGCCAAAAGAGAGTCGACAAGATTCGGGGCTCATCGGTAAATTTTAAGGAAGAGACGGATACAACGAATTCTCGAGTTTAAACACGAAGGCCAGAAGTCTCGAGCAGTAACGCCACAACCTGCAGTTGGATAGATGCATACCCAGAAAAGG
>JAYUWH010000100.1:0-12843 GCA_043753645.1 Bdellovibrionales bacterium | reverse complement strand
AACCAATTAAAAGATACGAGCAAAGGCCAACGCCTTCCCAGCCCACAAATAAAGTTAGCAGCGAATCTCCCAGGACTAAGATCAACATATTAAAAATAAAAAGATTTAAATAGGCGAAATATTTTGTAACACCCTTGTCGTGGTGCATGTATCCCACTGAAAACAAATGGATCAACGAACCCACGCCCGTAATAATCAGAATCATAATCGCACTTATTTGATCGACAACAAAGCCCGCGTTAATTTTTAACTGGCCAACATTTATCCAGTCAAAAAAGGAAACGGCCAAACGACGGCCTTCCGGTGGGGCATCTATAAGTTGCAGAAACAACATCACCGCAGCGATGAAAGAAATTGCGACGGCGATGGTCGCCACACTTCCAGCAATTAAATAATTTGAACTTCGAAAGCGAAGCCCATTAATGAAAAAACCAACCAGCGGGCTTAGTAATAAGATGGCAATTAAAAGTTCATGATTTTGCATCTCGCCTTATCCTTTCAGGTGCTCGAAAAAGCGAATATTAACTTCTTTGAAGCGTTTAAAAATTGAAACAGCTAAAGCTAACCCTACCGCGGCTTCTGCGGCCGCAATCGTCATGACGAAAAACACCATCACTTGACCGTCAAGTTTTCCGGTGAAATTGGAAAACGCTACAAAACTGATATTGACCGCGTTTAACATCAATTCAATCGACATTAACAACACGATTAAATTTCTGCGAAGTAAAACTCCAGCCATACCCAAAGAAAAAATGATCGCTGACAAAACAAGATAATGATTCAGACCAACGACAGTTAGCATATTAGTCTCTAGCATGTGTTCCACCTTTACTTCGCGAAAGCGCCACCGTACCAACAGCAATAACTAGCAACATAACCCCTAGGGCCTCAAAACCAAAAATGTTTTTTACAAACAGGTTTTCTGCCAGCGCACGTGTTGTATCAACTGCGGGCCTTGCAACATCGCTTGCAGAGGTTGCACTTGCCGCAGTTTTTAATCCCATCGTAACGGCGCCAACGATTAGTCCTGACAAAATTCCAACTGAAGCAATTTTTATCGCTCCTGTTAATCGTCCGCGTGTGAACGCTTGAAGCTCATGCTTTAAATCAAAAAGCATAAGTACCATCACAAATAAAACCATAACGGCGCCGGCGTAGACGATAAGCTGCACGCCCGCCAAAAAGTAAGCGTTCAACGTTACAAATAGGGCCGCGACACCTATCATGGTCATGGCCAGCGACAAAGCCGAATAAATCGGATTCACCATCAAAATGACGGACATAGCACTAATGACTGTGACACAAGCTAAAAACCAAAACAAAAAAGCATCTGCTGTCATTGGTTTCCTTCCTTAAAAAGTAAAGTATGAGGTTAAAAATATAACGGCTGCGGTAAAAATAGTATTTCCTAAAGCCCAAGGCAGCATGGTCTTCCAACCTAGATCCATCAGCTGGTCATAGCGAAAACGCGGAAGTGTCCAACGAACTTGAATAAAAATCCATAAGAAAACCGCAAACTTTATATTATAAGAAAGAAAGTGGGCAACCACACTTAGAATATTTGCAGTCGAGGGTACAACTGATAACGTATCCACAAACCACTGCTGAACTTCAGCTGGTGTCAGATTCCAAATGTTGTAACCACCGAAGAAAAAGGTAACCATCAAGCCTGATGCAATCATCATGTGACCGTACTCACCGATAAAAAACATCAGCATTTTAAAGCCGCCGTATTCCGTGTGAAATCCCGCAACCAGCTCGGCTTCACCTTCAGCCAAATCAAACGGTAACCGATTCGATTCTGCAAAAGCCGCCGCAAAAAATAGTGCAGCTCCGACCGGTTGATAAAATATTCCCCAATTTGGAAGCCATGGCGCAACCGTTGTGTATCCAAACGCGCGAAATGATAGGGCGCCTTCTTGAGCGTGAACCATGTCCGTCAAATTGAATGTTCCATAAAGCAAGATCACGCCAACAATGGCCAAACCTAGCGCCAACTCATAAGAAATAATCTGAGCAGAGGCCCGCAAAGCCCCCATCAAAGAATATTTGCTAGCTGATCCCCAGCCTGCCATCAAAATTGTGTAGGCCGCCAACGATGATATTCCTAAAATAAAAACAATTCCAATTCCGATTTCATAACCTTGAATTAAAAAAGTATATTCGCCCCACTTCAGCGGCACTGACATCGGAATTGCCATGTAAGCAACGGCTGCCGGAATCAATGCAAATACCGGAGCTGCGTAGAATAAAAACCGATTACCCTTTTCCGGAGCGAAATCTTCTTTCGTTAAGAACTTTACTGCATCAGCAAGAAGTTGAATTAATCCAAGCGGTCCAACGCGATTCGGACCTAATCGGTTTTGAATAAACGCGGAGCCCCTTCTTTCAAGCCAAACTAAGACTGGAACGGCTTGTACCATCATTAAAAAAACTAAAATGGTCTTGATAGCATTTACCGCAATCTCGAAACCGGTATTTCCCATTGATGTCATAAACTAATCCCACTCCAAAGCTTTTGAACGAATTTCCCACCACAGACCAAAAATAAAGACAGCTAAAAATATTGCCATTGACACAAGCATATAAAGACCCGCGCCCGCCGCAATAAAGCTTTTAAAATTGCTGGCCCATGGATACATAAAAATAATTTCAATATCGAATAAAATAAATAAAATGGCCGTCAGGTAAAACTTTACAGAAATTTTTGTATCTTTTTTTTCTTGAGCTGGAATACCACACTCATAGATGTCCATTTTCGATTGGCTTGTTTTTTTAGCTTTTCCACCGGTCCAGCGGGCCAAGTAAATTAACATCGTCCCAAAGGCTGCAATAAAAATGGTAATAAAAATCACTCCACCTAGTGGCATGACTCCTCCTTGAAAATATGTTGATATTCCAACACCTTAGTTATCAAAAGCCAACGCCAAAAAACCAGCGAAAATGAAAAGCTTCTTTAAAAATAAATAGTTTATTAAATGGTGGTGAACGACGGTATTTTTCGCTAAGGTCGTAAATCATTTTATGAAAAATCACGAATCCAATGTGCGGCTCGAAGATTTAATTCTTCGGGGTTTACAAAAAAACAAAACCTTATTCAATATCGAGGGCAGCTCGTCGCCCGTCACGGTTTCCTATTTTTTGTCTCAAGTTTTACTTAAAGAAATCAATGATTTACCTCGCTTGATTGTAGTTTCAAGTTTAGACGATGCGCTAATAATACAGCAGCAGTTGCAGTTTTTTTCACCACACTTCCGCTGTCATTTGTTGCAGCATAATGATGTCTCTTATTATTCCGGATTATATCCATCGCCTTCAGTCGCTCAGTCGCGTGTTGATTTTTTGTACTGGGCGGCAAGAGCACAAAAAAAAGACATCTTCGTCGCACCTGTTTCGGCACTACTACAGCTGTCTGTTCCATTTTTTGATTTTGCAAAAAGATGTCACGTTTTAAAAAAAGGCGATGAACTTCCCGCGGATTTCGCCGGCTATTTCAATTCTTTAGGCTATCAACCCGCTCCGCTTATTGAAGATAAGGGTCAATACAGTATCCGCGGAGGAATTATTGACATTTTTTCGCCCGCCGAGAAAATGCCTGTGCGGCTAGAACTTTTCGGCGACCAGATTGAAACACTTCGAACATTTTCAGTCATCAATCAGCGAAGCCTTGATGAGGTCAGCGAACTTAATCTGTCACCAGCCCAAGAAATTTATTTTAATGATGATAACATCGAGAAAGTTATTTCTGAGTTTCGAAAGTCTTTGCAGGGTAGATCCGTCCTACATGCAGAAATCGAAGAAACTATTCGCAGTCTGACCATGAAAAATTATTTTGCTGGGGCTGAGTTTTTATTACCTTATTGCTATAAACAATTGTCGTCTCCGCTGGATCACTTTAGCTCGTCCATTAACATTTTTCTGTTAGATCCTGCAGAAGTTTCGCGCGTGGGTGATCAGTATTTTCAGGAGCTTCTACAAGAATCAAAAATTGAATCCACTCATTTATTTCATCCCCAGCTACAACAGATCCAATTGCCATTCGAGAAACTTAAATGGCCGGAAGAGTCCCGCCTATTTCAATTTTCAAATCTGTCTTTTTTAGAAGAACAGGCAAATAATGAAGAGCGCGTTTCTTATCGGACCTCGACACTAGCAGAGTTTTCAACATTAGCGCAAAACTTAGTTCCTGCTTCGGAAGATTGGATCAGTGGAGCTCAGCCAAAGTTAAAATTGTGGCTGGCGGATGGTTATAAAATTTTTGTGTGTGCTAAGTCGATGACTCAAATAGATCGATTAAAAGTTTTATTTGAGCGCATGGAAATAAAATTCGAAATTGCGCACATTGACTCTTTCGATTGGCTTCCATGGCTGGAATCAAAAGCTGTCACTTTTATTCCACGCCCGCTGCATGAAACTGTTCAGCTGGTCGAAGAGAAAATAATTTTTTTGCGTGATGATGATTTTTTTGGGCGTAAGCAACGGACAAGTCGTGCTGTCACAACTGAAAGTTCATATGAGCAGTTCTCGGCCCAAGCTAAAAGCCTTAGTTTCGGAGATTTAAAACCGCAAGACTTAGTTGTGCACATTAAGCATGGAGTCGGCGTTTACGAGGGCTTAAAGATCATGAATATCGGCGGCGTTGAATCCGAATATATTCAGGTTGCCTACAAAGACAAAGATAAATTGTATCTACCCGTTTATCGCGTGGGCCAGTTGCAAAAGTTTTCTGGATCAGCGGCCACGATGTCGCTGGATAAGCTTGGCGGCACGGGCTGGGAAAAAACAAAAATCAAAGTCAAAAGCCATCTTCGTGACATAGCTGCCGAGTTGTTAAAACTGTACGCCATCCGATCAGAAATTACGCGCGACCCAATGCCTTTAGATGACTTTGAATATGCTAAATTTGAAAAGGCTTTTCCCTTTGATGAAACCGATGATCAGCTGCGCGCTATTTCTGACTTACAAAAAGATTTACGCTCAACGAAACCTATGGATCGTCTTGTCTGCGGTGATGTCGGCTTTGGTAAAACCGAAGTTTGCATGCGCGCGGCTTTCCAGGTGGTGCAAAACAAAAAACAGGTTGCCGTTCTGGCACCGACAACAGTTTTGACTTTCCAACATTTAGAAACTTTTAAAAAGCGGTTCGGCGGTTGGCCCACAGTTATTCGGTCGCTTAATAGATTTGTTTCTGCTGCTGATCAGAAAAAAACGCTGGCCGAATTGCGCGAAGGCAAAGTCGATTTATTGATAGGAACACATCGTTTACTCAGTAAAGATGTTGTCTTTAAAGACTTGGGCTTACTAATTATCGATGAAGAACAAAAGTTTGGTGTGACTCACAAAGAAAAAATTAAAAAATTAAAAAATAATGTCGATACCTTAACTTTATCAGCCACACCAATTCCGCGAACATTAAATATGAGTTTTACTGGAATTCGCGATCTTTCTATTATCAACACCGCCCCGGTTGATCGTCTACCAACCAGAACTTTTATCTCGAAGTTTGATTCCGAGTTGGTAAGAAAAGGTATCCAGTCCGAAATTTCTAGGGGCGGACAAGTTTACTTCATCCACAACCGGGTACAAAGTATCTACGGTCTTGCTGACGAGCTTCGCCAAATTTGCCCAGATGCCCGAATGAAAGTTGCACATGGCCAGATGGAAGAGCATGAACTTGAGGCCGCGATGCTTGCTTTTTTCAATCACGAAATAGATGTCTTGGTTTGCACCGCCATTGTTGAATCAGGCATGGATGTGCCACGCGCGAACACGATGTTTATTGATCAGGCTCATATGTTTGGCCTTTCGCAATTGTATCAACTTCGCGGCCGTGTTGGGCGTAGCAAAGCACGCGCTTACTGTTATTTACTTTTGCCAAAAAATAAAAAAATAGAAAAAGATGCGCAAGAACGTTTAAAAATAATTCAAGAAAATACCGCTCTGGGATCTGGGATTCGTATTGCCCAGTATGATTTAGAACTTCGCGGGGCCGGAAATATTCTTGGAGACGACCAGTCAGGCCACGTGAATTCCGTTGGGTACGAGCTTTACATGGATCTTTTGAATGAAGCCCTGTCGGAAGCGCGCGGTGAAAATATTCCAGATCGCGATTTAGACCCAGAAATTAATTTACGAATTCCAGCGCTGATCCCCGATTCTTACATTGCAGATATTCGTATCCGACTAAGTTATTACAAGGCTCTTTCAGAAATAAAATCGCAAATGGATTTAGATACCATCGAGGCCGAACTAACCGATCAGTTCGGCGAACTGCCGCCACCGGCAGTAAACTTAATGGGTCTGATGCTTATCCGTAAACAATGTAAAGATCTTGGCGTTCGGGATGTTAGTGCCGGAGCTAAAAATATTTCATTAATTTTTACGGAAAGAACTCGTTTGAAGCCTGAAACTGCAATTCAGCTGGCCATGCGGGAAAATAAAAAATATTCAATTACACCAGATCAACGATTAAACGTTCGTATGAATACCATCACCTGGTCTGCAGTTTACGAAGAGTTAAATTATTTACTGACATTGATTTAACTTTTTTAAGGTTACGAAGTTAAAGCTTGCTGACATCATATTATTAAAACTCAAGCTTTAAACCTACGCCAATGCGGCCTTCTGAACGAAGATCAGGATCCTCATTTGCTGTTTCAATTGGGTTTTCAGGATCGAAAAGTTTTTGTGCTGGTTGATACCAAGATGCATAAATATCTAAAAATGTATTTTCTAAACCTGAAGATCTTAAAGCAACGGCATGAGTCGTCGGATCAATTGATTTTTCTATCCAGTTTAATTGAATCAGTACGCCTGCGCGGTAATTGAAACAGATATCGGTCACAGAAGAATCACTTTTTTCAGCCGCAGAAGCAGCTTTTAGCGACTCCTTGACTGAAATTGTATGAATCCCCACTTGTCCGTATGGAACAATCCAGGGCTCTTCGAAAAGTGCGTCGGCCGCGTAGGTCATAGACAATCCCGTTTTTTGCAACTCTAAGTTTCTTTTCTCAGCGCCAGTATCTTTCGAACTACGTCCTGTTGAAAAATTAAAAAGGGCCGCAACAGATCCAAGTTTGAAATTATATTTATATCCAAGCTCAGCACCGACCATATCAATGGCTGCGTCATCATTTACAATTTTAAGAGGCTTATCATCGATCAGCGACAAATATTTTTCCGGATAAAACTTTTCAGTGAACATACTAAAAAGAACTCCATGAGTCGTTCGGCGCTGTTTATAGGATAAAGTTAAATCATAGGGTTTTTCGATTAGCACTTCTCCGCCCTGCTCACTTTCAACCAAAACAGTTCCATCGTTAGCATTAACATCCAAATTATCAGCTGCACTGGCAAGGCTGAAAAAAAATAGCATTGTAAAAAAAGAATATTTTAAAAATAAGACAAAAAGATTTTTCATAGCTGTTGTTCCACAGTTTCAGACATCTTTAAATTATAGTTCTTTTAGCAATATTCTTCGATGAAACTTACTGGTTCAGCAAAAAAAAAGACCAAAGTGTTAGGACTTTGGTCTTTTTAATTTTCTATATTATCGACTAATATTAGTGTTTAACTAAATCCATCGCTGAGCGGGCCTTTGCGGCCTCATTCATAGTTAATTCGAAATCCGTGTCTGATAAAATCTCGGTTCCTAATTTTTTTTCAGCCCTTAGCAAAGTCGCTTGTGCATCCGCAACAACTACTTCGTTTTCAGTTTGCATGAATTCAGCAAGCACGTTCACCACTCCGTCAGCCACTTCACAGTAACCCCAGCTAATCATCGCTTTTTGGGTGCGATCATTACCTTTAAACTTATACTTCAAAACCCCAGTACCTAAAGTTGTAATCATCGACGCATGCCCTGGCAAAATTGTAATTTCACCAGACTTAGCTGGCACAGTTACTTCAGTGATTTCCTGATCGTAAACGGCTTTTCTTTCCGGAGTTAATAAGTTCAATTTAAACATGCTTCACACCTTTTTCAATTCGCTTTAATTGCGAAATTAAGCTTGTTGTAACTTTTTTCCCTTTTCAATAGCATCTTCAATCGTTCCAACTAGGTAAAACGCTTGTTCTGGTAAAGAATCATGCTTTCCATCCAGAATTTCACGGAATCCTTTGATGGTGTCTTTGATATCAACGTATTTACCCGTTAAACCGGTAAACTGCTCGGCCACAAAAAATGGCTGAGACAAGAACCGCTGAATTTTACGAGACCGCGATACCACCAATTTATCGTCTTCAGATAATTCATCCATTCCAAGAATGGCGATAATATCTTGAAGCTCTTTATAGCGTTGCAAAAGAATCTGTACGTCACGCGCGCATTTATAATGTTCTTCGCCCACAACTTGTGGATCTAGAATACGCGATGTTGATGTCAACGGATGAACCGCCGGAAAAATTCCAAGTGCCGCAATATCACGATCCAAATTTGTCGTCGCATCTAAGTGGGCAAATGTTGTTGCTGGAGCCGGATCCGTATAGTCATCGGCCGGAACATAAACGGCTTGAACCGAAGTGATCGAACCTGATTTTGTTGAAGTGATTCGCTCTTGCATTACACCCATTTCAGTCGCAAGTGTTGGCTGATATCCCACCGCTGATGGAATACGACCTAAAAGAGCAGAAACTTCAGCACCCGCTTGAGTAAATCGGAAAATATTATCAACGAAGAAAAGAACGTCTTGTTTTTCAACGTCACGGAAATATTCCGCCATTGTTAAGCCTGTTAAAGCCACACGTGCACGTGCCCCTGGTGGTTCATTCATCTGACCGAACACCAACGCGGTTTTTGCGATAACGCCCGAGTCTTTCATCTCGTGCCACAAATCATTTCCTTCACGAGTTCTTTCGCCCACGCCCGCAAACACCGAGAAACCCCCGTGCTCAGTTGCGATATTACGAATTAATTCTTGAATTAAAACTGTTTTTCCAACGCCAGCTCCGCCGAATAAACCAATTTTTCCGCCTTTTGCATACGGCGCTAAAAGATCGACGACTTTAATTCCCGTCATTAACATTTCTGCTGACGTAGTTAAGTCTTCAAACTTAGGGGCTGGTCTATGAATGGCCCAACTTTCTTTTGTCTTTATAGGACCCATTTCATCAATTGGTTCACCAACAACATTTACGATCCGTCCTAATGCCTCACGGCCAACTGGTGCCATGATCATATTGCCGGTATTTTTTACTTCAGATCCACGGACTAAGCCTTCGGTCGAGTCCATCGAAATCGTTCGAACAATTCCATCTCCTAAATGCTGAGCCACTTCTAGAACTAGATTATATTCGGTATCAGAAATAGATTTGTTTGTTACTCGTAATGCCGTGTAAATTTCGGGCATTGATTCTGTATCAAACTGAACGTCAACAACCGGACCCAAAACCTGTTTTACTTTTCCATTTGCCATCTTATCACCCCGTTAAAAATTTTAAAAAACATCTAAGTACTTACGAACACTTAGTCCCGTGCTAACCACAAAACGCTTAAATTACTTAAGCGATTCTGCTCCGCTGACGATTTCAATTAGTTCTGTCGTAATTTTTTCTTGCCGAGCTTTATTGTAATTAAGCGTCAGCTTGTTAATCATTTCTTTCGCGTTGTTGGACGAGTTTTCCATCGCCGTCATCCGTGCCCCGTGCTCGGAGGCAATGGACTCAGACATCGCACGATAGACTTGCAAGTTAAAGCTTTTCTTTAAAAGCTCTTCGATTATCAACTCTGGCGCTGGATCAAAAATCATATCTGCCACCAAAGCATTTGCCGCGCCGTCATCTGAAACATCAATTTGCACTGGAAGTATGGTCTCACAAACCACTTTTTGAGAAATGGCTGACTTAAACTCATTATAAACCAGCCGGATTTCGTCGTAACTTCCGGCCTGATAGTGCTTTACTAATTTTTCTGCGATCATTTTAGCAAGGCCGTAGGAAATATCTTTATCAAGCTTAGTAAAAGTTTCGATACTTTTGATATTCTTACGATTAAAATAGTCGTTTCCGCGCTTACCAATAAAAATAAAATCGATTTTGTTAAATGCGGCCTTGTTGTCGACAATATATCTTTCAGCGAATTTATTAATGCTGCTGTTGAATGCTCCACACAATCCGCGGTCAGACGTCAGCACGACCAGCAAAACATTTTTAACATTTTGTTTTTCTGTCATTAGCGGGTGAGAAACTTTCTGTGTTGCTGCAATATTGGATATTACTTGCTTTAGCGCAATCGCGTACGGACGCATGTTCGTAATGTTGTGTTGCGCTTTTCTTAATTTCGCCGCCGACACCAGCTTCATCGCTTTCGTGATTTGCTGAGTGTTCTTCGTCGACTCAATTCGCATTCGAATGTCTTTTAAGTTAGCCACTTAAAACCTGTGCTCTTTCTTATTTAGACGTTTGAAAAATCGACTTAAATTCTGTCAGTCCAGAAACAATTTCTTTTTTCGCATCATCCGAAACTTGTTTCTTTTCTTCAATACCCTTTAGTACATTCGGATACTTTTGTTTAAAGAATTGAAGCATCTCTTTTTCAAAACGACTCACGTTTGTTTCTGGAATAGAATCTGTGTAGCCATTGGTCGCTGCAAAAATCATAAGAACTTGTTCTTCAACTTTTGCTGGCTGGTATTGTCCCTGCTTTAACACTTCAACTAATCGGCGGCCACGCGCTAATTGCTGTTGCGATGCTTTATCTAAATCAGATGCGAACGCCGCAAAGGCCTCAAGCGCACGAAACTGTGCTAGCTCAAGTTTGATTGAACCCGCAACTTGCTTCATCGCTTTAATCTGAGCTGATCCGCCCACGCGAGAAACCGATTTACCAATTGATACAGCTGGGCGAACACCCTTGTAAAATAAATCAGATTCTAAGAATATTTGACCATCCGTGATTGAAATCACATTTGTCGGAATGTATGCCGAAATATCTCCGGCTTGAGTTTCAATAATTGGCAATGCCGTTAAGGATCCAGCACCTTTATCATCTGAAACTTTGGCAGCGCGCTCTAGCAAGCGGCTGTGAAGATAAAACACGTCGCCAGGATAGGCTTCGCGACCGGGTGGTCGTCGAAGTAACAAAGACATTTGACGATACGCCTGCGCCTGTTTCGTTAAATCATCATAAATAATTAAGGCATGCCTGCCTGAATCACGGAAATATTCGGCCATCGCAGTGCCAGAATACGCAGATAAAAACTGCATCGGAGCCGGATCAGATGCGCTGGCTGAAATAATTGTTGTGTAATCTAAGGCACCGGCTTGACGAAGTTTTTCAACAACGATTGAAACCGTTGACTGTTTTTGTCCGATAGCTACGTAAAAGCAATGAACGTTTTGGCCTTTTTGATTAATAATCGTATCAACGGCAATTGCTGTTTTTCCAGTTTGTCGGTCACCAATAATTAATTCCCGCTGACCACGGCCGATCGGAACTAAGGCATCAATTGCTTTTAATCCCGTTTGTAATGGCTCGTGAACTGACTTTCGATAGACAATTCCGGGGGCTTTCACTTCAACAAACCGCGAATGCGCTGTAGTGATCGGACCTTTGCCATCAATAGGTTGGCCTAATGCATTTACTACGCGGCCTAAAAGTGCTTCGCCGACAGGAACAGAAACAATTTTTTTAGTCCGCTTAACAACGTCGCCTTCTTTAATAAGACGATCTTCTCCGAAGATAACTACACCCACCTGAGATGATTCTAAATTTAGCGCCATTCCTTGAACGCCGCTTGAAAACTCAACCAGCTCGCCGGCCATTACGTTTTCTAATCCATAAATGCGCGCAACACCGTCACCGACAGAAAGAACACTTCCGGTTTCTGCAATTTCCGCAGCTTTATTATATTTAGAGATCTGTTCTTTTAGAACGCGGCCAATTTCATCGGCTCTGATTTGCGCTTCCATTTATAATCCTTTCGTAGAGATATTTTCAGTTAGTTTTTTTAAATGATGTAGTGCCGAGTCGTCTAGAGTCCAACCTTCGACCTGAACTTTGAAGCCTGAAATTAAGGTTTTATCTGTTTCAACCGTTAAGCGAACCTCCCGCTTTAACAAGTTCGACACCTTTTTTTCAAGCGAAGCTTTAAACTCAACACTTGGTTGATCAACCACAAAAAGTTTTCCTTCTGCCTGACCGCCAATTTGCGATGCTTTAGTTTTGAAAACCAAATTGATTTCAGAAATTAAATGTGAGCGCTCGTTTTTTACAAGGGTTGAAACAAAATTAAAAAGCTCAGTCGAGACCTTGCCCTCAAGCGAAGATCTTGCGACCGAAAGCTTTTGATCTGCAGAATTAAACGGGCTTGAAAAAAACTCGACCGCGTTGGGGTCGCCAAATGTCTTTGCGACGGCCTCGAGTTCCGCCGTTGCTGTCGCCATGTTTCCGGCTGCTGCAATTGTTTCAAACAATGCATTCGCATATTTTTCAATGACTATGTCTGCACTCATACCGATGCTCCCGCGATTGATGCTTTATCAACCTGCGATAAAAACTGCGTTTCTATGGCTTTTTGCGACTGTGGGCCAGCTTCAGCAAGCTTTTGTTTTGCTGAGATAACTGCCTCAGCAAGAATAACCTGATTAATTTCAGCCTTCGCCTTTAGTAATTCGTTTTGAATTGCCGCCTCGGCGTCGTTTTTCATTTTTACGGCCTGAGCTTCAGAGTCTTTGATCAGATTTGATTTGATTAAGTTGGCCTCATGCTGAGCTGTCTCAAAAGCCTTGTTTTCGCCGGACTCGAGTTGGGCTAGTTTTGTTTTGATTTCTTTTAATTCGGCTTCTGCTTGTATCAGTAATGTTTTTGTTTTTTCTGACTGTTCAATATAATCGGTCCGGCGCTTT
>JAYUWH010000099.1:0-12918 GCA_043753645.1 Bdellovibrionales bacterium | reverse complement strand
TATGCGCAAGTTCTGAAATATGAACTAAGCCATCTTGGTGAACGCCAATATCGACGAAAGCACCGAAGTTCGTGACGTTTGTGACTACTCCAGGGCAGATCATGCCCTCTTTCAAATCTTTAACTTCAAAAATATCTTCTTTAAAATTAAAAACCTTAAAGGGATCGCGCGGATCTCGTCCAGGTTTTTCAAGCTCTTTTAGAATATCATCAAATGTGTACTCACCAACAATCGTTGCCCACTTTGTCCGCGCAGCTAATAATTTTTTAGCCCCTTCGCCAACCAATTCATTGATACCGACATTTAAATCGGCCGCCATATCACGAACAGCACTGTAACGTTCTGGATGAATCCCAGTTGAGTCTAAAAATACTTTACCTTGCTGCACACGTAAAAAGCCCGCGGCCTGTTCGTAAATTTTTGTCGAAAAACGTGGGATTTTCATAAGCTCAGAACGATCTTGAAAAAGCCCGTTCTTTTTTCTGTGGTCAACGATAGCGCCCGCTAAGCCGGGCCCAATGCCAGAGACGAAAGATAATAATGACGTTGAAGCCGTATTCACATCGACACCGACATTGTTTACGCAACTTTCAACAACGCCCTCAAGACCTTTTTTCAAAGCACTTTGATTCACATCATGCTGGTACTGACCAACACCAATCGACTTTGGATCAATTTTCACAAGCTCAGCCAATGGATCTTGCAAACGGCGCGCAATCGAAATAGCGCCTTTTACTGTTATATCAAGATCTGGAAATTCAGCACGCGCAACTTCGCTGGCTGAATAAACTGAAGCACCTGATTCATTTACCATAATAACCGGAATATCTTTGTCTTTTCCTAAAGTTTTTAATATTTTTTTAATAAAGATTTCTGTTTCGCGTCCACCAGTGCCGTTGCCAACTGCGATCGCTTCAATTTTGATCTGCTTTGTCACTTCGCTAATTAGCGCTGTCGCCTTTTTCTCGGCCCCTTCGCCTAGTGTGTGCATAACAGTATAGGAAATATAATTCCCACCTTTATCAACCAACGCTACTTTGCAACCGGTACGTAAGCCTGGATCCACACCCAAGACACATTTTGATCCATAAGGTGATCCCAGCAAAACGCGCTTAACATTTTCTGCAAAAACTTTAATGGCATGCTCGTCCGATTTTTCTTTCAATTTTGCATGCACTTCATTTTTAACACTCGGAATCACGTAAACATTCAGTGCCAAGCGGGCAGCTTCTTTCAAGTAAGTCCCTACAGCATTATCCGGGGTCGAGGTCGCAAAGTTTTCATAAGTTTTTAGCAGCATTTCGTCGTCACCAGAAAGATCGACTGACAACTCTTCTTCTTCCCATCCACGCTTCATAGCCATGTACCTGTGCGAGGCACGCTCTTCCAGTAAATTCTTAACTGGTTCCGAATAATCTTTGGCATACATTTCATATTTTGAATTCGGCTTGTAACCTTTTGCTGCCTTAGCGGTTGCTTTACCCTGTTCAAAATAATTTTTGACGACTTTTTCACGAAGAGCTGGGTCATTGGCAATTTTTTCGACTAAAATATCCTGCGCACTTTTTAAAGCATCGTCGTAAGTCACTATTTTTTTTGTCGGATTAATAAACGACTTAGCTTTCATTTCCATAGTGTCAGAATCTTGAACTGCGGCATGGCCCTTATCCCAGATCCAATTGGCCAAAGGTTCAAGCCCTGCTTCACGGGCTAAAGTTGCTTTTGTTTTTTTCTTTTTCTTAAACGGCTTATAAATTTCTTCAAGCTCGTTTAAATCCCACGACAAATCGATTCGCTTCTGGATTTCCGCGGTTAAATTATTTTGCTCGCCTATTTCTTTGACCAAAAAAACTTTTCTTTTAGTGATTTCTTGGTATGTTTCAAATGAATCAATGACGGCTCGAATTTGCACTTCATCTAAATTTCCAGTTTTTTCTTTTCGGTACCTTGCAATGAAGGGAACAGTGCCACCCTCAGCAGTTAATTCCAAAACAGCCGCAGCGGATTTTGCCGCAACCCCTTGGACATGACGAGCTAAATAACTTTGTAAAGCCTGTTCCATGTTAAAATTCCTTTTTTATTTTTTTTGAGTAATAGACTGTAAAAACATTTTTTTTAGATTACTTATGGCGGTACATAACTAGACCGTGAGTTGGATCATACGGAGATACCCCAACAGTCACTCGGTCCCCGACCACAATGCGAATGTTAAAACGGCGCATCTTTCCACAAAGTTTTGCGTTAATGACGACCTTGTTAGTTTCTAATTGAACCTTGTAAAGCCCGCCAGCCAATGCGTCGACAACTTTACCTTCAAACTGTGCTAAATCATCTTTTGCCATGCCGACCAATATTAAGTTTTATATTTTGATGAATCAATCTAAAAAAAACGCAACTTAACTTCATTTAGCTATGAACTTTTATAATTGCTGATCAACATGCGAATTCCAGTTTCAAACAAGACCTCTAATCGATCATTGTCATTCTTTAGAATAAATCCCCAGCCCAAAACCTTATGTTGCAAAGGACTTAAGTTGGGAAATGAATCCGACATTTTATAAGAAATCGCTTTATCTTTGCCGTACTTTTTAAAAAGCTCAGCCCATTTTGCTTTTTCGTCCTCAGCGTTACCTTTCTCAATGCGAATCGGTTTAACTTTGCTAGCTTTTTCAGCTTTTGCCGGGACTGTCTCCACCACAAAAGAAGCCTCGGTCTGCTCTTCGGGCTCTGCAGGCTTACCTCTTTTTGTCATAAGTGCAGGTTTTGCCGCGGGTGTTTTTTCAACAGTTTTGGCTGCAGTAGGTATCGAGGCTAACTTGCTGTCTTTGGCTTTAGCATCGGCCTTTTTAGCTAGCGGCTTTGCAACTTCAAGCGCTTTTTTAACAGCTTTAGTTACGTCCTTTTTCGCAGGCTTAACTTCTGCTTTTTTTGCAGGTTTCGCAGCTACTTTTTTCGCAGATTTCGCAGATTTTGCCACCGGTTTACCGGCACTCTTACTGGCTTTTTTAGCTGGTGAAGTTGATTTTTTAGACATTTATTTACCTCTATACATTTTGTTATATCGCGTGTTAGTCCCAGCACAAGTAAAATGGTGTCTTTTCTTTCGCGAAGCATTAGATTTGATTTATGTCCACAGTCTCCGAACAACAAATAAATCAAATCGCCGAAGGCCTTCTCAAGCCGGTCAGGCTTAAGAACAATTCATTTCTAGCTGTACATTCGCCAGAGAAATCAACCTCTGAAAGTTTAGCATTTATTTCCTCGCTTGAGCTGCTCCAGCAAGCTATTCAAAAAAATGCCCTTGGTTTTATAATTTTAGAAAAAAAATTTGCTGAGCTCGAACAACAAATTCCAGCAACTGCAACAGTTTGGACAACCCCCCATATTCAACAAGCAATGACTCGCGTGTTGCAACTCTTCGATCGCCAACAAGAAAAGTGGCCCGTCGGAATTCATCCAACTGCTGTAATTCATCCTGATGCCGTTGTTTCTAAAAAAGCGCATGTCGGCCCCTATGCCGTTATTCAACAATTCGCGGTCGTCAAAGATAATACGAAAATTGGTGCGCACACAGTTGTTGAAGCCTACGCACAAATTGGCGCCGATACTTTAATAAGCCCGCATGTTGTCATCGGTTCTCATTGCGAAGTGGGCAATCACTGTATAATTTCATCCCACGTCACTATTGGGTCTGATGGTTTTGGTTTTTTTACGGATCGATCTGGCCATCACAAAATTCCACAAATTGGTATTGTCGTTATTGAAGATCATTGCGAGCTCGGAGCTTCATGCTCGATTGACCGTGCTACACTTGAACAGACCATAATTCGTCGTGGTTCTAAACTTGATAATCATTGTCACATTGCCCATAACGTCGATATCGGAGAAAATGCCATTTTAGCAGCGGCCTTTAAAACCGCGGGCTCGACCAAGTTTGGGAAAAACTTAATGGCTTCAGGAAATATTGATATCAATGGTCACATAGAAATTTGTGACAACGTGATCCTGACCGGTCGTACAGGAGTTATCAGTTCGATCACCACACCTGGTATTTACGGGGGTTTTCCTTGCGAACCGCAAAAACAGAACATTCGAAATATTGCAACTATTCCGCACTTAAGTAAAATAAGAAAAAATGTCCAAAAAATCATGAAACATTTAAAACTTGAGGAGTAATCAATGATGACTTACGAATTTTATAAAATAATCCATTTAATTTCGATCGTGCTTTTATTTTCCGGGCTGATCGGGCTGCTTACGATTCAAATGTCGGGCGGATCCTTAACTGGTAAAGCTAAATCGCTAGTGTTTATTTCACACGGAGTCGGTTTATTTTTTTTACTCATAAGCGGATTTGGTTTACTTGCCCGGCTTGGCTTAACTCGAAATATTCCAGGGTGGGTTTTTGCAAAATTAGCAATATGGTTAATTTTAGGTGGCTCATTGGCTTTAGTAAAACGTAAAGGCGCTATTGGCTGGCCTTTATTTATTTCTCTGATCGCTATTTTTTCGATTGCCGCATTCCTTGCTATAATGAAACCGTTCTAATGAAATCATTATCTCATCACGAGATTTTACAAGAACTAAGCGGCTTGCTGACAGGCCATTGGCTAACAGATTTAGCAAACACGTCGGCACTTTTGTTCCAGCATATTTCTGATATCAATTGGGTTGGTTTTTACCTTTTCGAGAAAATGGGTGATACGAATATGTGGCTTGGTCCTTTTCAAGGCTTACCGGCTTGCACCATGATACCATTCGGTAAAGGTGTCTGCGGCAAAGCTGCCCTGGAAAAAAAATCACTTCTTATTGATGATGTAAATCAATTTGCGGGTCACATTGTTTGCGATGCAAGATCGCAAGCCGAAGTAGTTGTACCCTTAATTATTAAAGGCAAAGTGATTGGAGTTTTAGATGTGGACTCGGCTACCCGCTCTCGGTTTAGCGAATCCGATCAAAGTTTTTTAGAGGCCATCACCCAGACATTGCTAACGGCCAACCAAAATTATTGTGAAGGCTTTACTAACTAACAGGTTCTTCTTTTTTAGCAACAGTCTCTTCTTTTTTTGGCCGCCGACTACCTTCGAACATTTCATATTTCAAAAAACGGCACTCAATATTTCCATTGAACACAAAGAACTTCCGTGTCGATTTTAATTTCATCTCTGACAATAAATCTTTATTTCCAGACAATATCCACGCCGTCCATCCCATGAACCGGTGCTTTAAGGTAAATCCAAGATCACGGTAGACATCCTTTAAGTTGTCCTCGTCACCAATGCGCGTGCCATACGGAGGATTTGAAATAATCATTCCAGGGGTAACACCTTCAGGCGGATACGCATTTGAGATCGGCGCGCTTCCGAATTCTATAAATTCTGCAACTCCGGCATTCTTCGCATTTTCTTTGGCCATTTGTAGAACTTTTTTATCTAAATCATAGCCGTAAAGTTTGAAGTCCAACTCTTTTTTCTCGGCCGACAGGGCTTCATCAACAACTTTATCCCAGACGTCTTGATCAAAATCGCTGTAGTTCATAAAACCAAATCGGGTTCGCTCTAAACCGGGAGCAATATTTAAAGCCATCAGCGCAGCCTCAATCAACAACGTGCCCGAGCCACAAAACAAATCCACCATGACAGATTTTTTATCCCACTCCGCCAAACCAATTAAGCCCGCAGCTAAATTTTCCTTCAGCGGAGCATCACCGGTCTTTGTTCGATAACCACGCATAAATAACGAATTGCCAGAAGTATCAATAGAGACATGATATTGATTTTTGTAACCGCGAATATGAATGCGTAAATCAGGATTATTATTTTCGACGTCAGGCCTTGAACCAAATTTTTCGCGAAACTGGTCAACAATGGCATCTTTAACTTTCATCGCCAAGAAACGCTGGTCTAAAATTTTACATTCTTTAAGGGCCGCATCGACGGCTAAAGTTTGATTGGGTTTTATATATTTAGTAAAATCATGTTTTAGAATATTATTGTAAACATCTTCATTTTGATATGCCGGAAAATCTAAAATCGGTTTTAAAATGCGACTGGCATAGCGCGAATTTAAATTCGCTTTATAGCAACCCGCCCAATTCGATTCAAAAAGAACTCCACCCGTGGTTTTTTCCCAGGTTTTTAATCCAAAACTTTTCAATTCGCTTTCAACCAAATCCGCCATACCCGTCGGGCATGAAGCAAAAAACATCGCCATATAACACCATTTCTAAAAACACATTTGAATTTGAAAGAACTTACGTTTCAAGCCTACTGCTCACTCACGTTATCTACTATTTGCTCACTCACGTTATCTACTATTTGCTCACTTACGTTATCTACTATTTGCTCACTTACGTTTCGGTATACTTCGGGCCGCCCCCGCCTTCGGGGACTGTCCAATTTATGTTTTCGAATGGGCATTTGATATCACAAGTTTGGCAATGAATACAGTTGGTATAATTAATTTGTAAATCATACTGGTTAGGATGGCTCTTCGCTGGCACCATTTCATAGACGCTAGCTGGGCAAAAGACAGTACACGGCGATTTGTATTCAGGCTCGCAAACAGTGCGGCAAATATCACCGTTTTGAAGCTCTAAGTGATTTGGCGAATCCTCATCGTGCGAAGTTCCAGTCAAATAGACGCTAGATAACTTATCAAACATCAAAACACCATCTGGTTTTGGCAGCCTATTCTCAGGCGCTTCAAGACCCTCAGCTCCCCACACATCTCTTACTTTTTCAGTCGCTTTAGCGTCCGTAGAATGGACCTTCATATTATCAAAAAGCCCGCGGCCGCCGGTAATCTCTTGAATGGCAATCAGTGGCAGTGATGCAAATACGCCCTTACTAAGGGTTTGATGGAAATTTCTAACTCGGTACAATTCATTTTTAACATAGCTGTCATAAACTTTTTTTTCGTATTGCATTAAAACAGCCGATGAAGAGTCTTGCTTGATAATCGCAGCCAATGCCACTTCTGCAGCCAGCATCCCCGATTTCATTGCTAAATGAATGCCTTTTAATTTTTGCACATCGACCATGCTAGCGGTATCACCACACACCATAAAGCCATCTCCGTAAAGCTTAGGCATTGAATACCATCCACCGGCCGGTAAAGTTTTCCCGCCGTAAGCAACAACTTTACCACCTTTAATCATAGCAGCAATAAATGGATGAGTTTTTAATTTTTGCAATTCACGGTGTGGATCAAGCAAAGGATCTTTCGTATCTAAATAAGCGACCAATCCCAAAACTATTTTATCTCCCGGAATCGTATAAATAAACGTTCCGCCAATACTTTTACTTAACGGAAAGCCCAAAGTATGAGTTACAAGTCCAGCCTCGACCGTGCCCGGTGGCATTTGAATAATTTCTTTAACGCCTTCTTCAAAAACTTCAGCATTCTTTCCAGCTCGTAGATTTAATTTTTTTGCGACTTGTTTAAATAGGCTGCCGCGCGTGCCGTCAGCAAAAATTGTCGTCTTTGCTTTTAAAATAAGTCCGGGCTCAAAATTAGGCTTAGGCCGACCATTTTTATCACGTCCTTTATCACCCGTGCGCACACCAATAATTTTATCTCCGTCATAAAGTGCTTCGACCGCTGCAAAACCTGGAAAAATATTTACACCTTTAGCTTCGCACTGAGTTCCCAGCCAACGATTAAACTTAGATAAAGAAATAATATAATTTCCTTCATTATGAAAAGGCGGAGGAACTATCGGAAGCTTGAACGACGACTTCTTCCCTAAATAGTAAACAGCGTCCTTCTTAACTTCACTATCAAGTGGACAACCTAATTCGATAAAATTTGGAATTAATTCTTTTAAAGCCTTTGGATTTAAAACAGCTCCTGAAAAACTATGTGCTCCAATTTCTGCGCCCTTTTCTAACACCACAATCATTTGCTCGGGAATTTTATCACCTGGGCGGGATCCTGCTTCTATTTCTTGGTTATGTTTTTCAATTTCACTTGCAATTTTATAAGCGCAACTTAATCCTGCAGCTCCGCCGCCGACGATCAAAACATCAACGTCCATAGTCTCTCGATACACACCCTCTGGCATAACGTCAGACTCAAAATTTATTGCTTCATTTCCGGCTAAGTTATTAGTTTCCGCACTCATATTAAAATCCCTCATTATTTTCAACAGGCTCTGTTGCTGGCTTTGCTTTGCTCGGCACCGCAGAAGGCGCTTGAACTTTTAAATCGGCTTCATCTTTGCCGCCGACATACTGGCGTTCGCGGGCCACTTCAGAATATTTTGAACCCTCATCGGCTAGCGCCAAGCTAGTTGATAAAATTATGAAATTAACTGCACACACCAAGAATAAAATAGATTTTAAAATAAATTCTTTCATATCGTAAATTTAGACTTAGTTTTAGAATAAATAAAGATTAAAAATAACTTACAGTCGACGGTGTGCTTTCATTGGAATTTGCTTACGCACGTTCGCAATCGCGGCTTTGGTTACCTCGACGGTTACAATTCCGCAATCTTGAATTTTCTCTGCTATTATTTCACCCCATGGACCAATGGCTAAGGTGTGCCCATAGGTCTCACGTTGATCTTTAACACGTAAACTTTTGTGGACACCCGCTTGCGCCGGAGCCAACACATAGCATTGTGATTCAATAGCCCTGGCTCTTAGCAGGACATGCCAATGAGCCTGCCCTGTCTTAACTAGAAAGGCCGAAGGCACCAGAATAACGTCAACGTCTGCTTTTGCATACTGGGTATAAAGCTCAGAAAATCGAAGATCATAACAAATAGAGCTTCCGAATTTAAACCCGTCAATTTCAAAAATGATTGCTTTTTCACCAAACTGAAAACTGTCTGATTCTCGAATCGGTTTTTGGTCTGTTAGCGAAATATCAAAAAGATGAACTTTACGATAAATCATTTCTAAATGTCCGTTAAGTCTAATAAGCACGGATGCATTATGCACTTTCCCATCAACGTCCCGCACCGCTGTCGTTAAATGCAAATTCACTTTGTTGGCTTTGGCTTTTTCTTTTAATGAATGCCAAATATCAGCCTTTAATTCTATGGCTTCGACGGATTCATCATAGCTAACTCTAAAAAATAAACTGTTCTCTGGAAATACAATCAGTGCTGGTTTTTCTTTTACTGCACAGGCTTCATCAATCAGCTTTAAAATAGTTTGCAGATTACTTTGGATATCATCGTTAGAGTTAAGTTGAGCCAAGGCAACGCGAATCACAGTAAGACCCTTAAGTTAAAAAATTATTCGATGTCTGCGACTTGAACTGCAGGCGTGTCGTGGCATTTGAAGCCACCTTCTTCGATATTTTTGCGCACACTTTGTAAAACCCCTTCACACGAGGCAAAAAATGTGGCCGAGCTAATGACCTGCAAATATCCTTCTTTAGAATAATAAGTTTTGCATTTTCCATTTTCAAGTTTTGAAGCTCGTAACCAGCGTACACTTTTATCACGACGACACAGTAGAAAAATGTCCAATTTGTCAGACGTCTGAGCCACTGAAAACTGAACTGCAATAGTACATAATATAAAAAGCTTAAAGCTGATTGAAAACATACCCTATTTTCAATCGGCTTTATTTTTGTGGCTATGTAATTTTAGTTTGTTTGGAGATCTCTAGTCTTTATCTGGACTGTACTTCGGCGTGGCCTCAAGACTGTACTTCGGCGTGGACTCTAGACTGCACCTCAGCACAGTCTACGGGTTTATCTCAGCTTGGTCTCTAGACCAAGAATCAGCGCGAATATTTAGTCAGCTACTTAGATTTAGCCGCTGTTTTTTTCGGAGACTTTGCTGCCTTTTTTTCTTTTTTTGCTGCAGCTTCTACTAATTTAACATTTGAATAATCAATGAAACCTTCTTTTTTAAGAAGACCATCTTTTTTATCAAAGTGGGTTTGAATTTTTACGCCTTGAATCTTGATCTTCATCGCAGTCGGCTGAACTTCAACAACAGTTCCTTTTTTGCCCTTATCAGATCCGCTTATTACTTGAACAGTATCGCCTTTTTTAATTTTTAATTTCATATAATTACCTTTTAAGCCTTTATCTTTTTAACGGACATTTTACGACGAATTTTAGAACGAACTACCAACGCTCGCTTCGATAAGTTCTGTTCTTCAGCATTTAGGATAAATGCATCAAAACCACCCGAATGTTCCATATCGCGGATAGCACTTGTAGCAACATGAAGACGAACCATTTCGTTCAAAGTGCGGCTAAATATGCGTTTTCTTTGAACATTCGGTAGAGCCGTGCTTTTAGTTTTAATATTTGAGTGGCTCACTAGGTTCTTAACCACAACACATTTTCCAGTTAATTCACAACGACTCATAACTAATTGCTCCCTTGCAGCCCGATTACAACAACAACCGAGTCCAATAAAAAATAAAGTTCTTCCAAAACCGAGCTTTCTGGTATATTCAAATAATCTTTAATAGGCAAGAGGTTTACATGGAAAAAGATTATAAAGACAAAAACGACTCTGGAAAAGATTCTGGCAATCGTAAAAACGTTCGTAGCAAGTACCGAACTGAGTACTCTGGTGATCATACATTTGATTACAAAGATCCAGCTTCGTTACACCGCTTTATTAGCGATGGCGGAAAGATCACTCCAGCCCGTATTTCTAAGTTAAGCCTGAATCAGCAGAAGCAAGTTGCTGGTGCTGTTAAGAAAGCTCGTAATTTAGCATTATTGCCATCAGGCACTGACGCTTACGACGTTTTCCACCGTGCTGAGCTTATCAATCCAGTTCCTTTTGAAGCTTAATTTAAGCTCCCTAGGGTTCTAGAAAGAACATATTTATTTTTAAATTAATCGCTAGTCTTAGGACCAGCGATTTTTATTTCTGCGATCCTCAAAATTTGCGTAGGCAATGGCTAACGTCATAAGTAAATAACTCATGTTTGAGTACTGGTGCAAGGTCATCGCCTTAATCCCTATTAAACTCAGCTCTGAAAACGGAACACCCCAGTTCAGTACTCTTAATAGAAAAAGTGGTACCGCAAAAAGTACTAAAAACTGCAAACAGCCAAGTTGATGAATCCAAGATGTCTTTGTCTTTATAGTATATCTAAAATCATGGATTAAAAATAATATAGGCCACACCACAAAACCAGTTCCGGCTACAACGGCAGCTACGGAACGATCCGTAATAAATTTAAAAATTAGCAAAATGGCGGCGATCCAAAGCGCTAAAATAATTAGTTGAACCCGGTGAGTAAAAAATTTCATGGCTAGCCTTTCGAATTATCAATTCTGGTAGTTATTCTTAAAGTCTAGAATCATTTCTCGCGAAATCAAATCCTTCTGCGCTAACGCGTAAAATACCGGGATTCACTTTTGCAATCCTACCTAACTACACAGGGGGATTTATGAACTTATTTCAAATCGACAACGATACAATGTACTCGGACCTTAACAGCCAGCTCTCGGAATTTGGGCTCCATCCAAAAGAATGGGCTCTGCACAAAGACTCAAACCATAACATTAAGATTCAGCATAAAAATCATGAATCGTTTTACTTTGTTGGTTCGATCAAAAAATTAAACGGTAAACAGCTTTGGAAAAATATTATTCTTGTAAGCCTTTAGTTACTGATACAAATCACAGCGCATCGAAAACAGACTGCGCTCGAAGATGCCCGCTTTATCTAGCGATCCACTTGGATTTGCTGGAGTCTTTAAAGCTTTGGGCCGATTTTCAGGTTTTTTCGACTCGTCCGGTATAGACTCTGGCCACGCGTTTGGGTACTGCAAATAAACCCGGTCGCGTAGCACGTCAGAGTCTTCGTCCGAAGTTAAATTCAAATAAGTTTTTTTCAAACGACAAAATGTTTTAACGTGCTCTTCATTCAGCCAGCCAAGGCGTTCGGTCGCGCCTCCTGGAGGTTTTTCTCCCCAAGCGACTAACGCCAAAATTTGGATCCCATCGTAAATGTGTTTTACAATGGCTTCATTTTCTTTAGCGAATTCTTCTTGGCAATGTTGTGGAAAAACAGCCAAAGCTTGAGTTAATTTTCTTAGGGCATTAAAATAATCTTCACAACCACCTATAGAATTAGCATCTTTACAGCGATCTTTTAAAAAAATTATCTGGGCAAACTGTGTTTTATTTTTTTTCACGCGGACCGAGTTAATAATTCCGCGCATTTCTTTTAAAAAAATATTTGTTCTAACTTCGCATTCATCTTTTAGCGGATTGCTGTAAATAATAACTGCCAATGCAATAACTAACACGCCAATGACTAGAATCGGTTTAGGCATCTTAGCAAGTAAGACTGATAAATTCATATTATTAAGCTAGCGGAAGTTGCAGGTCGGCACAACTGGCTATTCGTGGACCACTACTTTGCCTAAACAAATCGATTTTAGTGGTCATTTCTGATTTGCAAATCTAAAGTATTTTATTTGGACTCAACATTGCAAACCATATCGTAATCTTAGATTTTAAAGCGAAAGAAGTGCACTTGCTTAAACCTGATTTGATAAAATATTTTAAATTGTCTGAGTTTCGGATCGGGCAGCAGGAAATCATCAAAGCGGTTTTAGCTAAAAAAGATGCCTTGGCCGTTTTGCCAACTGGCGGTGGGAAATCTTTATGCTACCAGTTTCCCGCTTTGCACCAACAGCAGCTAGTTATCGTCATTTCGCCTTTGATCGCATTAATGAAGGATCAAGTCGCAGGACTTAGGCGCCAAGGGATTGCAGCAGGGTGCCTTCACTCAGGCCAAAGTGAAGACGACAAAAGACAAGTCTTTACAACCATTAATAAAGGTGGCGCGTACTTACTTTATCTTTCTCCCGAGCGCGTGCAAAAAGAAGGCTTTCAAAAATGGATTATGAATCGTGAAATTGCATTGTTTGCAGTGGATGAAGCCCACTGCGTTTCGCAATGGGGCCATGATTTTCG
>JAYUWH010000098.1:0-12994 GCA_043753645.1 Bdellovibrionales bacterium | reverse complement strand
CAAAAAAACTAACCAATTTAGGGGAATTTCCATGCGAAATCGAAATTATCGCGTTTTAAAACGTATTTCATTTTCACTTTTATTCATGACTGTCATCTCTGGGTGCACTTCGGCCTCAAATACCGCGGATAATTCAGGCGGGCGTGTTGTCGAACAAGGTATACAAGGGCCTATTAGATCAGACTACAAAGTTGGAGAAGTAAAAGACCTTTGCGATAAAGCAGTAACAGATCTTGAAGGAAAATTAAATGTCATCAGTTCGCAGCCGGCGGCCTCGCAAAATATTAAAAGCACTTTGCTTGCTTTTGAAGAAGCCATGGCTATCTTTTCAGACCAAACAGGTCCTCTTACTTTTATGGGTTATGTATCGACCAATAAAGATGTTAGCGCTGAAGGCTCGGACTGTGAATTAAAAATTGGTCAGTTTGCTGTCGACATTTTTACACGCCGGCCGCTGTACAAAATTTTAAATGCTCAAAAAACTGCAGATCCTTCAGAGCAGCGTTTACTTTCTCTGACGTTACTAAGCTTTGAACAAAATGGTTTGAAACTTTCTGACGCAGTCTTAGTGCAGATCAAAGATCTAAAATCAAAACTTGCTGCAAAAGAAAGTCAGTTTTCTGCGAACCTCAATGCAGATACAACAACAGTTGAATTTTCGGCGGAAGAATTAACTGGTGTTACCAACGACTTTTTAAATCGCCTAAAAAAATCAGCAGCAGGGCTTTACACCGTAACAACAAAAAGTACTGATTACTTAGAAGTGATGCAGAACTCGGTTCACTCAGCAACTCGTAAAAAAATGATGCTGGCTTATTTAAATCGTGGTGCTGAAGCCAACACCAAACTTTTAGAAGAAGCAGTCACTTTACGCGCCCAGATTGCGAAGGTACTTGGTTTTAAAACTTGGGCTGATTACAAGACCGCACCACGCATGGCAAAATCAAGCGAGACTGTTCTTACGTTTTTAAATAATTTGAAATCAAAATTAGCAGTGCGAAACCAGCAAGATCAAGCGCAGTTACTTAAATTTAAAAAAGAGTTAGATTCACAAGCGGTTTCTTTAGACCAGTGGGATAATACCTATTTAAGTTTTCAATTACAAAAACGCGATTTCAAATTAGATGAAGAAAAAATTCGCGAGTATTTCCCGGCGCAAGTTGTCGTTGCTGGGATTTTTGATGTTTATTCAAAACTATTAGGAGTTAACTTCAAAGAGGTTACTAATGCCGTCGTTTGGTCCGAAGGTGTAAAGCTTTATGAAATTCGTGACACCAAAGAAAGTCGCCTTATCGGCTTTTTCTACACAGACTTGATCCCACGCGACGGTAAATACGGCCATGCCGCTGCATTTCCCCTGATTGCAGGGCGTATGATTGGTGATCAATACAATTATCCTGTATCATCTATTGTTGCGAATTTTACTCCGCCAAGTGAAGGAAAACCTTCTTTATTAACTCACGATGAAGTTGATACTTTTTTCCACGAATTTGGTCACATCATGCACCAAACTTTAACGCGTGCTAAATATTCAAGCCTTTCGGGTTCGTCCGTAGCCCAAGACTTTGTGGAAGCACCTTCGCAAATGTTAGAAAATTGGGTCTGGAATAAAGAAATTCTTGGTAAAATTTCTGGTCATTACCTGAACAATAATCAGAAATTACCGGAAGATCTTTTAAATAAAATGCTAGCGGCAAGAAATTTTCAGCAAGGCGCGGGCTACACCAAACAGTTACTTTACGCATTGTTTGACATGACTTTACATAGTTCATCAGGCGCTGTGGATGTTACAAAAACTTATAACGACTTGTACCGCCAAATCGTTGGCCAAGAACCATTAGCTGGCAATCATTTTCCTGCTAGTTTCGGTCACTTAATGGGTGGTTACGATGCGGGTTACTATGGCTACTTATGGTCCGAAGTGTATGCACAAGATATGTTTTCAATCTTTCCACAAAACGATTTAACAAATGCAGCTATGGGAAATAGATACCGCAAAATAATACTTGAAAACGGTAACATGCGCGATGCCATTGACTTACTTAAAGAATTTTTAGGTCGTGAACCTAACACCGATGCCTTTTTCAAAAAACTAGGCCTTTAATTACTAATCCCCGAGCAATTTTTATTTCTCGGGGATAATTTGCAGTTCATTAAGCACCATAGTAACTCCGCCGATTGACCGAACTTTTTGGATTATCAGACTTTCTTCGGCTTTCGATAAAACCCGTCCTTTAAGTGTGACGTGCCCGTTGGCTGATATAACTTGAATAGATTTTGCAGACGTCGATAACTTTTCAGTTTTTAAAGTATCTTGAATTTCCTTCGTGATTACGGAATCTTTTATAGCCGGTGGCTTTCTTTGATCGATCGATGGAGCATTCTTCATTCGATCGCTGATATTGGTCTCAAGTTTGTCCTCATTTACATCGGCATAAACAGAATTGATGTTTAGCAAGCCAAAAAGGACAATGATTATAAATGGACGCATGGTAAACCCCTTTTGATTGCCGCATATTTCGGCTTGCAACCAGATTACTGCAAATCCCTTACCTTATTATAAAATATATTTTCTTTTGAGTAAAATTAACATTTGCCACTTTCCTTAACTTGTTCTTGATATTGCTTTGCTTGCGAGGAATCATGCTTTCCCCTTTTCATTTCCATAAATAAGCGGTGTAATAAAGGTTTACTGATAAAAAAGGACGTTACGTTGCAACCACCAGAACAAAGGCCGCGAATACTTATCGTTGATGATGAAACTGAGCTTTGCGACACGATGGCAATGACTTTTGAAATGCGTGGCTTCGAAGTGTTAAGCTCGTACAGCGGCAAAGCAGCCTTAGAGATTCTAAAGGAAAAGCCGGTCGATGTCGTGTTATCAGACGTTCGAATGGCCAATGGTAGTGGAGTCGAGCTTGCCCAGTGGATTCGAAGTGCTAATATTTATGTGCCAGTGATTGCATTTATGTCTGGCTACGCGGATATCACTCCAAAAGAAATTTCTGAGCTTGGCGTTTCCTTATTTTTTGATAAACCATTTCCGGTGAATACTGTGATCAAAACTATTCGTGAATCACTTGAGAGTCTTAAAAAATAATCTTCTGTATTAAACCAAATAATTTTTTGATATCGATGGGCTTTTCGCAGTAATTAACATTTGCTGTTTTAAGAAATGTATTTGTTTCAGAAGTGTAACTTCCGCCTGTCATAAAAAGCAGCTTCAGGATTTGTCGCGGCGCTAAAACCTGCAACTGCTTAAAAAAGTCAATTCCACCCATGTGAGGCATCATTAGATCACAAATAATGCAATCATAAGTCTGACCCGCACGCGATTTTTTAATATCTTTGCTTCTTTCTGTACGCCTACCTTTTGCGGTTTATAGATTACAACAATGAGATCAATTATATTTTATAAGAAACAATTCTTAATTTTTTATTAAAGCTTATTATCACTTGTCTTTTTATGATACGACAACTGGCTATTTCGCAGTCGCTGTTAAGATTTGAATAGACGCGTAAGACCAGTAAGGATATAAAAATAGGCTTATGGCAACTCTGGTTTCGGCATATTTACTTTCAAAAAGTTATGCAACAAAAACATTATTTCAAAATATTTCATTTGCAGTTGATGATGCCAATCATATCGGTTTAATTGGTCCCAATGGAGCCGGTAAATCCACCTTACTTTCCATTATGGCGAAATTACAAACTCCCGATTCTGGAAAAATATCTTTCGCCAATCACTTGCGCTTAGGATATTTACAGCAAAAACCACTTTTTAATTCTGATGACACAATTTATTTAGCTTTACTATCGGCATGTGACGATCCTTATGATTCTGAAAATATAGCATTGGCTTATGAATTGATTGCCCGTTTTGAATTAGATCAATTCCCGGACGCCGAACATAAGCCTGCGGCCGAACTTTCTGGAGGCTGGCAAAAAAAATTGGCCTTAGCACGCGAATTAATGAAACGTCCGAATTTACTGCTTTTAGACGAGCCCACAAATCATTTGGATTTAGAAAGTATTTTGTGGCTAGAAGATTACATAAAGAAAGAACGACAAGTGGCTTTCTTGACGGTAACTCATGACCGTCGTTTTTTACAAAATACCTCTGAAATTATTTTTGATCTGGATCCCCGCTTACCTAATGGACTGCTTCGTACCAATGGCGCGTATTCCGATCATCTTGAAAGCAAAATGCAATTGCTACAAGGACAAAAGCGTTTAGAAGAAAAACGACGTAACACCATGCTTATCGAAAAAGATTGGCTTTCGCGGGGCCCGCAAGCAAGGCTAACAAAGCAAAAAGCCCGTATCGAACGTGCTCACGACATCATTGAAGAAGTATCAGGTCTTGAAAATAAAAATAGACAAAATAAATTGAATTTAGATTTTGGTAAAACCGACAGCTCTCCAAAAAAATTAATTGCCGCTGAAAAAATTAGTAAATCTTACGGTGGCCGTGTTTTGTTCCAAGACTTTACGACAATGATTAGTCCCGGTCATCGCTATGGACTTATTGGTACCAATGGCTGCGGAAAATCCACTTTGCTAAAATGTTTAATTGGCAAATTACCTGTGGATTCTGGTTTAGCATTCGTCAACGAAGATATCGAAGTTTGCTATTTCGAACAAGGCAAAGACAGTTTAAAGCCTGAAGTCACCCTCCTTAAAACTATTTGTCCGGAAGGTGATTACGTCCATCTGCAAGGCTTACCGGTTTATGCAAAATCTTATTTAAGTCGATTTTATTTTCGGCCTGAACAGTACGACATGCCCGTTAAACAGTTATCGGGTGGCGAACAAAGCCGACTTATACTTGCGAAATTAATGCTGCAATCATCACATGTGTTAATATTGGATGAGCCCACCAACGATTTAGATGTTGAAACACTGGATGCGCTTACCGAGACCCTGCAAGAATATCGCGGCGCCATTATTATTGTTAGCCATGATCGCTATTTCATGGATCAGAATTGTAATGTTATTTGGTCTTTTGGCGATGCCAACGGCCACATTCAAAAATTTTCAGATACGTTTCAATGGGAAGAATGGCATATCGCAAAAAAACTTAGTGATCGCGTCAGCCAAAAGCAGAATGCTAAACTTGAAGACGCCAAAAAAAGTACTGCTAAGATCAAAATGACGAACAAAGAAAAATTTGAACTGGCAAATATGGAAAAAAGCATAGCCGACGAAGAAGCTAAACTAGTTAAACTTCAAGCGGAGCTCGAGATCGAAACAAATTCAAACAATTACTCAAAGCTTTCTGACTTAACAAACGCTATTGGCACCACCGAAAATCACCTGGAACAACTGTTTAAACGCTGGACCCTATTAACCGAGAAAGAAAAAAATTCTTAATTAAGGAAGTTAACAATACGTTTGGTGGGACCAGGTTTGCACATCAATCGCGTCCCGCTTTAAGAACTTATTCCTACAGCGCTTCGTCTTGTCGTCATAGCTAACTTCATCCATCAAGTAGATCTTATTTTTTGCAACAACATAAGCTTTGGTAAAATGATCGGGGCGAAAACAACTAAACAAACGCTGTATTTTATCATCGTGAATACCCCTAGATAAGTGACAAAATTTAGTACAGATATAAAAAATTTTCCACCCTTAAAGACAACATCAGCAATCTGTAAAATAACATGGTAGAAAGTGTTGTGGGCGTTAAAAAAATACTCTTACTTCTAGTAATAATGGGCTTTTGTGGCTGCAATAAAGCTGCAAGTTACATTACTGTCGTGGGCCCCAACACGCAATCGCAGTCTCCGGCCACGGTTCAGTCTACACCTGCGAATTCGGCCTTGCCATCAGCCTCAGCGGCGCCTGAGCCCGAAATAACTACTACGCCAACGCCTGATCAGCCTGCTGCAGAACTTAATAAAGAAGACGTCGAAGATCCGCCAGAACCTGTTCTTGAAGTCGAAGACCCGGCAGCAGAAAATTCAGTTTTAACCCCAACATCTAATCTTATAAAAAATGCCAGTTGGGTTATGCTTCATGAGGGGAAAAAACTAGGCACGGCTTGCAACGCCTTTGTTAGACGGGTTTTGGAAATCTCAGGATTTTCGCCGGCTGACTTTTTGGCTAATGATTTTGATCTTTATGCAAAAAAATATATTCGCTCGTACAAAGCTGTGGATTTTAAAAATGATGTCGCCGGAGGAGCCGAAATCGCCCGTCTAAAAAGTCATTTATGGTCGTACCCTGAGCGCACCCCGTTTATTATGCAATGGAGCCGCTCGGGAATGCACGGTCACATCGCCATCGTCGAAAGAATCAAAGATCAGTTAATTACCTACCAGGCTAATCTCAACAAATACACTGCGCGCAAAGGAACCACCACGGTGCAAAGCTTGCTTTCTGGATTTAACCGCCGTGTGCTAACTGTCTATACCGAGCTTAAAAAATAACTAATATTTTCGCTGGTCGTCATCTTAGATTTTCCTAGCAACCTTTCCGAATAACTCATTGACCTCGAACTGTGGAATCGGTGCAATAGACCTATCTTAAACAGAAGGTGGTCACATGCGTGTTCCTTTAATTTTTTTTATATCCGTTTTGATGTTAACTTTAGGTTGTTCAATTTCTACCAACAAAATTTCTGCACCTTCGGAACTGGCACGATTCACTTGGTCCGCTACCTCTGCAGAAAGTCCAACAATCCAAATTCTAAATCAGTATGGTGAACCTGTAAGTCAGGCTAAAATTTTAGTTGGCCAATCCCAGGATTTACCTTTTAAGAGAAATTTTTTAACTACCGACCAGGCTGGCCAAGCGGTCGTCCCAGTCGACTGGAAATCACCGCAGCACGTGACAGTTGATGCTGCTGGATACATCCGCCAAACTCTTTTGGATCAACTGCCAGGAGATTTGATAATTAAACTGAATCCAGCCTACTTATCGGTCCCTGCCGAAATCCAAGGAACTGTTATTGGGTTACCCGTTGTTAATGGCGACAAACTTATTGATTTTGGTTTAGTTATGCCTGCAATGACCCGCGCTGATTTATTAACCTTTGATTTAAATTCTGTCATTAGTCCTTACACCGATAGTTTTACGGTCGCTGGCCAGCAGGCAAATGTACCAAGTAATATTTCTTTACCTTCGCAAAAAGAAAATTATATTTTCCCGCTTACAATTGCAAAACCAATCTATCGTATGGTTTCACCAACCTTGGGCCCAAAAAGATTATTCGCGCTGCGCGGTCAATTTCCATTTAAAACAGTTATTGATGAAATGCGGGCTGGTAAGAAGTTTTACGAGCTATTAAATTATTTTTCGATTCAAGGCGGAAGTCTTCGCGATGTGATTTTGTTGGGACCGACTACATATTTAGATATTCCTGGAGGCGAAATTTCTTTTAAGTCAACTTTGCATGTTCAACCTGCGGCTTTCGGCGCTGACGAAGTTGTAGTTGTGGTCGCAGTTAGTGACGTCGCTAATTCTCTGATTCCAACAGATATCAAGCGCGCTACGAATTCAGCAGCCGTATCATTATCCTCTTTAGCAAACCGACCGGCTTATGTAGTGCATGTCATGAAAAAGCAATCTGAGTTTTCTTCTCACGCGGCAGGCTCTGACCGCATCAGTGCTGCCTTAGCACCTTATAATGAAATGACGAAAACCGATTTATTGCCACTGATAACTTCGCCAACAATAACTATTTCGGGTGGCTATACAATTTCCACGCAAGTTTTGCCGCAGAAGGTTGGGATCTATTCGTTAGCCCTATCCGCAGCGCTTTCCGATTTAACTGACATTCAAAGCGGTGGCCACACTATAACATCTGTGAATAAGCGCTGGGAAATATTCGGATTAGGCTGGAATGATCGTGTGCAGTTACCTGATTGGCCTTTAGCAAATAGCAATGGTAAAAAAAGAATCGAAATTAATTTTATTGGTACTACCTCACCAGTTGCTGTGCCTTTAAGTTCAGTGATTGATGCTGCAACACATGTGACTCATGCGTCGACAGATTTCTAGATTGCGTTTTTTAATTATCATTCTAGTTTTGGGCACCGGTAGTCTTACTGGCTGTGCGCTTTTTGAAAAGCAAAATGACTCCGCTGATATTATTATTCAAAAAGCCTCGCAACAGCGAATTTATTTTGCTCCGTATGACTTAGTGTGGAAGGCCGCACATCAATCTATCAAGTACACAATTGGCTCTGAGAACCAGGATTTTGGCGTGATAGAAACCGATTATGTAAAAGCCGTTGACGGCTGGTTGCCGCCCGATCGAGTGAAACCAGAATTTAAAAGTGCTCGTTACAAATTAACTCTGACGTTTGCAAAAGGGAAAATTGAAGGTCGCGAATCAACTCGAGTTACTATAGAAAAAAAAGTTGAAGTGTTTCGAGATTTTATTTCTGAAAAACAAGTTATGTCTAGCGATGGACTTGAAGAGCTTACCTTATTCTACCGGATAGAACGAGAAATCATCATTGCGCAAGCGTTAAAAAAAGCCGCCGAAGCAGCTGCAAATAAATAGCGTCAACCTACAGCCAGTTATTCTTCTTAACGTGAGTTTGCCACTGCTCAAGTTGATTTTTTCCTTCAAAATGAACCGCGGTTATTTTTTCTAAAGCTTCTACGGATAAATTAGCAACTTTTTTGTCTGAATCAAATAAATAGCGAGCCATAAATTGACGGTCATCGGCTGAAACTTTATTTGCAATTTGCCCCATCAGCTGAGCCCTGATCCACAAACTTTGCGAGCCACTGTAATTGTAAGACTTCGCCAATTCCGTCGCAAAAAGCTGACGAATTGCTAACGTATTCTTTTTAGCAAGTGTTGCAACCGCGGCAGAACGAACGACTAAAGCTTTATCAGAAATTAAAATCTTAGCTTGCTCGATAGCATCTTCAATATTTATGGTTTCAAGCGATACTAGCGCGGCGTTACGCATGAACCAGTCTTTATTTTTCGAAAAATTTGCTATCGTCGGAACTTGTTCAGGCTTTACTATTTCCGCAGCTTTAACCAAGGCTTGCCATCTTTCGGACATTGCCAAGGACGTATTATTAGCGTCCTTTATTAAACTACTAAAATCTTTTTGGCTCATCAATGGAATCGATGCAAAAGCTGAACTGGTAACTAAAGTGGCCAAAAAAAATAATTTTAATATTTTCATTCGTTTTCCTTTTTTACGATCGTTTTTTCAAAATCTTCAATTGAACTTTGCTCTTGAGGTGTAACATCTGAAGCCAACAAAGACTCTTCACTAACAGGCGCACTTTTACTATTCTCAGATGCAGCAACGGATTCTATTGGCAACGGTGATTCAGTTGAAGTAAGGGCTTTCCCTGGTGTATTAGACTTAAGCAGACTTATTTCTTCAATAAGTTTAGCGTTATCAGCACGCAGTTGACTAAGTTCTGCAATGTCATCAGCAATAATTTCGTATTCGGACAAACGTGATTCTAATTCCTGAATTTTCGTAACCATTTCTTTTTGCTCAGCCGGATCAGTGGCCGCGGCTTCAGCGGATACCGCTTCTTTAGCTGGGGTGACTTCGACACTTGCGGCGCCCGAACTTAACTCGGCAATTTTTTTATCCGATTCAATGGCCTGTTGGCGCATATTGTAAATTTCAGCTTTTAAGCGGTCTACTTCTTCAGCCGTAGCACCGCCATCGACAACTTTTTGCGCGACTGCCGCGGCAGCTGGGGTTGGAGGGCGTTGTTTTTGCTGATCGATGATTATATTTAGTTTTTCTTCAAGTACCTCAGTGTTTATTGATCCTGCACCAGCTGAATCTGATACATTCGCCATAAAAAAAAGTCGGTAGACGTAGATAATAATTAGCAAAAAAACAATTCCAAAGCCCCCTTGAATTATTTCCGCATTATAAAGGGCAATGAAATGTAGAGTTTTTTCCATAAACAAATTGTCTCAAACATACGTTATTAGTGGCAAGCTAGACATCCGCAGCAGGCTAGACTTAAAGCTAGAAAACCAGTACAGTTTATAAATGCAAATGTATGATCTGTTGTTAAAAAATGCCACGGCCCTTATTTTTGATCCCGATCTAAAAAAACTTGTTCAAATTAAAACAAACGTCGCCGTTAAAGATGGCTTGATTGCCGAGATTTCTAATTCGACGGCGCTTACTGCGACAGAAGTAAAAGATTTAAACGGGTTGACGTTACTGCCTGGAATGATCGATTCGCAAGTTCATTTCCGCGAACCTGGTTTTACTCACAAGGAAGATTTGGAAAGTGGTACCCGTTCAGCGATTTTGGGTGGTGTCACCAGCGTTTTCGAGATGCCGAACACCAATCCCATCACGTCCACCAAAGAAACTTTTCAAGATAAACTAAACCGTGCAAAAAACCGTGCACATTGCCATTACGCTTTTTTTATCGGTGGCAGCCATGATAATTATGAAAACTTGAATCAACTTGAATTACTACCTCATTGCTCTGGAATAAAAATTTTCTTAGGAAGTTCGTTTGGGCCCCTGCTAGTTAATGATGATTTATTACTTGAGCGCATCTTAAAAAATGGGCGCCGGCGCGTGATAGTTCACTCGGAAGATGAAAACCGTTTGGTGGCCAGAAAACATCTTGCTATCGAATCTGGTCATCCGCGAAGTCATTACATTTGGCGCGATGAGACCAGTGCATTAATTTCTACTGAGCGCGTTGTGACGATGGCTAGAAAATTTGGCCGCCTGATTCACGTCCTTCATGTTTCCTCAAGCGAAGAAATGGCGTATTTAGAAAAAAATAAGGATGTTGCGTCGGTTGAAATTCTTCCGCAATTTTTAACTCTGTCGGCCCCAGAATGTTATGAACGCTTAGGCACTTTGGCGCAGCAGAATCCACCAATTCGCGATGCTCGCCATATGGAAAATTTATGGAAAGCCGTCAATTCTGGCATCGTCGATGTTTTAGGCTCAGACCATGCCCCACATACTTTGGAAGAAAAAAATAAACCCTATCCCCAGTCACCTTCTGGAATGCCTGGGGTCCAAACGATGATTCCATTGATGCTTAATCATGTTAATAATAAAAAACTGACGCTTGAAACTTTCGTCATGATGATGACCGAGAACCCGCGTCGGCTGTTGGGAATAAAAAATAAAGGACGCATCCAAGTTGGCTACGACGCCGATTTTACCATTGTCGATTTGAAAAAAACCATGACCATTGAAAATAAAAAGATGGCTTCAAAGGTGGGTTGGACGCCTTTTGACGGAATGAAAGTAACGGGCTGGCCTGTGGCTGCGATTCTTAAAGGAAAGACAGTCATGGAAAACGATGAAATTTTAAGACCTCACACTGGAGAACCTGTTGACTTCGACACCTAAGTCTCAAGCCCTAGCCTTATTTTTTGGGGGCTTAGTTCCGGTCATCGCATTTACTTTGATCGAAGAAAAATATGGAACTATTGCAGGCTTAATTGCTGGAATGGTTTTTGGCTTTGGCGAAATTATCTATGAATTTGTGAAATATAAAAAAGTTAGTACAATCACTTGGATTGGTAATGGAATGCTTTTAGGCTTAGGCGCCGTATCTTTAATTTCCAGTGATGGGATCTGGTTTAAACTGCAACCAGCGATCCTTGAGGCCGGCTTTTTTATTTTTCTTGCGGCCAGCTGGATTATGAAAAAACCATTTATGAAAATGATGATTGAAAAGCAAAATCCTAATGCTCCGGAATTTTTAAAAAATAGAATGAGTGGCATGACCTTACGCTTAAGCTTTTTCTTCTTATTTCACGCGTTACTTGCCACCTATGCCGCATTTTTTTGGAGCTCGGAACAATGGGCCTTATTAAAGGGTGTGGGATTAACAGTAAGCATGATTATTTATATGATCGCTGAAGTTGTTTGGGCGCGTATTGCACTTGGCAAATCAGTCTCAAAATAAAAAAAGACCTAGTTTTCACTAGGTCTTTTTTTACAACTCTGTTTTATCAAACAATTCTCATGAACTAATTACTGACACTGTCTCCATGTGAATTGGTAGATGATGCCAGCATTGATATCAGCTGAATCGACAATCATCATCGTTTGCTGCATTGAAGATGACGCCATTGCTGTTGCTGAAGCATTGATTCCGAAAATCACTTCACGTCCGCATGGTGACCATACAAGGTTAGTGGCAACTAATTGATTGTTGATTAGATATTCGCCGCTTTGTGGACCTTGAAATCGTCGAGAAAATCGAGGACCACGAGCTCCAGCGTAGAAATATTCTGCATTGAATTCTGTGTACGCGCCACCAACGGGTACAGCATTAAAACCACGGTAATCAATTCCAATCAAAGCCATTGAATAACCTTGTGGAACTTGCACTGGAATTCGTAAATTACATGATGAACGGTCTACTCGTCGACCTGTTGTGTTTCCAGCTTCGGCTTTAAACTGATCAAATAAAACAGACATTGTCTTACCGTCTTCAGTTAAAGAAACGGAAGCTGTTCCGCTTGGACAACCGTTACCACCATATTGTGGCTGACCTAATTTAATTTGGGCCTGTGCAGCCACTGCAAAAACTAGAGATGCTACTGTTACTAATGCTTTCACTTAAATCCCCCTTGAAGATTAATGTTTATTTTCGTGACCGAAAAAGTCATCGACACACAGGTATCAAAGCAAAGAGACGGCCAAGTTTTCTGGAGACATAAAGATACTAAATTGGAAATTCGCCAAGGTAACCTGCAGATTTAGATTACTTAGTAAGCATTGTAGAAACTCCATCACATAAGTGCACCCAGGCCCAAAAGGACAACCTAAAACCAGTCTTATTCTCGGATCTTAAGCTCGCCTAATATCTTTATATGCATCGTAGCGGTGCAAGGCATCTTTGCATAACAACTAATTAAGTGAAAGAAAACTTCAAGTCCCCATCTCAGTGTCCACACTGCTTTTCTACGAATTTTATTCGTAAAGGCTATTACTTCGTACAAATCATCAGATCTAAAAAAAGGCGTTACTTCTGTAAATTATGTCGGCGCTACTTT
>JAYUWH010000097.1:0-4355 GCA_043753645.1 Bdellovibrionales bacterium | reverse complement strand
TCACGAGCCCCCTGTTTCAGGGTCAAGCTTCATGTTGCTCGTGGAAGATACGACGGAATAACCGTCGATAAAGCAGATTCTAGTCTGTATGTCGCATTAGCGGAAGTTGTGGACCATATGCTTGAGAAGCTTAATCGTTTTGGTGACAGATTGCGAGTGAGAGAAAGAACAAAGGCTCGAAAAATTGCTCGAGAGTTAGAGCAAAATTTTGAAGTGGACGAACAGAAAATTAGATGAGTTACTTCAAGAGTTGCGATTTAATAACTGTGACATTAAAACGAATGTCTTTAATGATCTTTGATTAATTTGGCGAAAGGAAAAATATGATCTCTTATTCGATCTACAAAATCGTTCACCACTTGGACGTCATGATAGTTTTTTTTTCGCTGGGCGGGGTCATCATGCACGCGATCAATGGTGTTGGACGAGAGCATTTTTGGCGTCAACCTGTCGCCGTTACTCATGGTATTGGATTACTTCTCGGCGGGGCAGCAGCGTATCTTGCTGGTAGTAAGCCGTTTTGAAATTATTTCCAGTAGAAAACTTAAAGCTTACTGAAAAATTTCATAACAGAATACGAAGATACATTAAGATCTTGCAAAAATATGTTGATCGCATTTGGTACTCGCCCTTTATTGGAATGCTTGCGGCTCTGGATAACCTCGTCATTATTATTCCCACTGATGGGATTTTGATTTCAAGTTCCATGCTAGCACCCCGACGATGGTTTGTTCTGGCGCTCAATGTTGCAATTGGATCTACACTTGGCGCAATTATACTGGCAGCCTTCGTGCAAACTCAAGGGCTTGAGTGGATTCTTGAAATGTACCCAGGAATAAACGAAACCAAATCGTGGCTCTGGACAGCAGATTTTTTCGAAAAATACGGAACGCTTCTGGTTTTTATCGTAGCGATTACACCTGTGATGCAGCAGCCTGCGATTATTGTTGCGAGCTTGGCTGAGACTCCACTTTTTTTACTGGCTGGCATCATTTTTTCAGGAAGATTAATCAAGTACCTGTTGATAGCCTATGTCGGATCTCACGCGCCGAGATTTCTTAAGAAAATGTGGGGGCTTAAAGTTGAACTGAATGATGCAGGAGTAAATATTAAATGAAATGCAGTAGTAGATTGGTGAGTGATGGAGTTTATAAAAAGCAAGCCTTAGATTTTTTGTAAAGTGGAACAAGAGCTAGTGATATTGCCAAGTATCATGGAGGGCAAGCTTACAGTCCAAAAGACTGGATAAAATCATTTGAAATTAAAGACCTATCACGCACAGAGCTAATTAAAATAATTTAGACGGGTAAGACTGATGTTTTTTGAAGGATAGAATTTAAGTATTTTAATTTATGAAACAGTGATTGATGTGCTGAGGTTACCCTATGTAGAATTTCGTTAGGTAGCATGATCGCTCTCAAGTGGGCCGAAGTTGAGCCGAATTTTGTGCTGACTGTAACTGCAATAAAAAGTAGTCTGTTCCAATGTTCGCCGTTCTATAACAGGTTAATTCCCAAAAATTATCTGATTTTTTTGAAGATGTTTCTGCAAGAAAAAATAATTGATAATGAATTTCGTATTTTAAAAGTTACTTCCAACAAGTATAAACAAAATTTAAAATATTTAATTCAATTTGTGAAATTTTCTACATTTTATCCGTTAACCCGGCTAAATTTCATAAAACAGTTGTTACTAGTAAACAAAATTAAAATTAAGCGAATTCCTGCATCTAAACTAAATATTATTATTTCTGAAAAAATTCAGTTGGTAAATCCGAAGTGTTCGCTTGCTGTTACAAAAGTTTTTGGTGGTAATCAATGGATTCATCGAGCTGCTGGGCATGACCTTCCGTTGGATGAATCAGCGTGGTTAAGCCAATTGCTTAAAAAAGTTGTATTGATTGATTAAGTTCAAAATAAAAGTTGAAAGTTGAGAACAAGTTTATTTAAAAAAAACACTCTGAGTACATATTTTGAGCTACTTGCTTTTCTTGCAAAATTTTATTCAAGATTAGATCATTACAAAAATGTAATTAAATATTTTATTTTGTACTATCTTTGAAGTTCCATATCTTCTAGGCTTAGATCAGTTCTATTCAATCAATGAAAGGATTCATCGATTATGAAAGCTCTGCAGGCAACACTTAGAGTTATTCTTTTTTTTACTGCATTTGTTAATTTCCAAGGTATTTGTGTTGCGAAAGTAGAGGCAGTATTAGGAAATGTTGCCGTAAAAGGTAATAAGAATATTGCTTTTAACATTCCAACTTCTGATCTTCCCGAAATTATTTTATCAAGAGATCAGTACATTCTATCCTATAATAAATTGACCCGAAATCCAAACTGGGTGGCTTGGAAAATGGAAAGTTCGCAGATGGGTGGCTCTGGTCGCTCGGATGCGTTTGATGTCGACCCAGATTTAAAAAACTATTTGGCAACTTCACAAGGGGCACATTTTTCTGCTGTTGAGGCGGATGAATATCGCGGTAGTTGCTTTGACCGTGGGCATCAAATTCCATCGGCTGATCGAACAGATGATATTGAAAACAATAAGATTACTTTTTTAATGAGCAATATGATACCCCAAACACCCTATTTAAATCGTGTTATTTGGGAGCACTTGGAGCAGTACGAAAGAAATTTGGTGCGAAATCAAAATAAAAAAGTATATATTATTGCTGGACCCATTTATGACAAAGTTTTAGGAAAAATTGGTCCGCATGCTGATATCGAAGTTCCATCAAAAAATTTTAAAGTGATCATTGTTTTGGATGCAAACCAAACGCCTGCCGATATTAATTCAAACACAGAAATTATTTCCGTTATTATGCCAAATATTCTCCAAGATGGTACATCTCCAGTTCCCAACTCAGCCGGGTGCAACGGATTTAGTACAAATAATTCTGGCTCTGTAGATGATTGGCAAAAATATAGGACCACACTAGTTGAAATAGAATCGCTATCTGGTCTAAAGCTATTTACCCTTTAAAAATACAAGCGACTTAAGGATATCAGCTCATGACAAAAATGTCATGTTGCGGTGATGGACATTGGCACAACTTTCAAATGTACTAGCGAATGTTACTAATTGAAATCAATTTTTGTCTATTAATATTTTCCAGTGACTATTAGCGAACGTTTTATCGATCAGAATTTACTATTTCGGATAAAGTTAAGTTAAAATCGTTCTTGAAAATGGCACCCTTCTGGCAGATTGAAAATGAAGTTAGTTGGTCATTAAACTTGCGGTTTTTCAGAACTAACAGGAGTAAAAAATGAAAACAATTATTGCTAGTTTATGTTTGTTATTAGTTTCAGTTAGTTCGATACATGCAAATGCGGACTGGAGCACTATCAAAGCAAGCTCTGTTGCAGTAGCACAACCGCCTGACAGCGCTATCACACAGTCGGAACTGCAAACTCTACACAAGTTGGAAGTGACTCGCTCGGATATGGATTGTCAGCTGGGATCTTCGCAGGTTCTTCCCAGTTTTGATAAGTTTTTTGTAAACAAGCTGCATCCAATTTTAACTACCGCGGAAGCTGCTGTCGTAAAAGATTTTGTAACCAAAGCTATGGACCTAGCGGGCAATGTCACAAGTGTTTATAAGAACAAATACGCACGCCCGCGTCCCTTAACCGAAGATAAATCGTTGAAGCCTTGCGCGCCTACGCCAAGCGGGAATCTTTCGTATCCGAGTGCCCACTCTGCAATGGCTTTGGCTGGCGCATGCGCGATTGGAAAAGTTTTACCTGATCAAGCAGATAAAGTTTTACAGTATGCAAATTACATCGCTGATTTGCGCGCGGTAGTTGGCGTGCATCATCCGTCGGATGTTCAGGCTGGAAAAGCCATCGGAAATCAACTTTGTGATGACTGGACCCGAGATAATTCTTTTGCGGTTGAAATCAATCAACTTCGTAAAACTTTGAAAATGCAATAAGTCATTTACTTTATCAGTTGAAGTGAATTCTGCTGGATCCACGAAGAATAACCGATGACCCCAGTGTAGGTCGCAGTCTCATCACAATTTCCGCTACCACGACTTGTCACGCCGATAAGATAAGTTTTTCGTGTTGCCGGATCGACGACATAAGCCGGGCCGCCAGAGTCACCGTGGCAAGCGCCGTGACCTTTTGACTGATCTAAAGTAATTTCTTGTAATGTCGGAAGCATGGATAAAACTTTAATATCCGCGACTTGCCGTAATAAACCTACACCTTGGCTTACTAACTCTTGACCAGATTTTGGGTCTTGCTTAAATACAGAAAGACCGTAGCCAGCTAAGGAGACAGAGTCTCCTACTTTTAGTAATGCAGACTGAAGCGAAGTTGCTAACGCCACAGCTTTAAATC
>JAYUWH010000096.1:0-37361 GCA_043753645.1 Bdellovibrionales bacterium | reverse complement strand
CGCCTGCTGCTCCGCCACCAGCAAAGCCTCCGTTTGCCGCAAAGCCGCCGCCACCAGCGCCCGGGTATCCGCCGCCTGCGCCAGGGTATCCACCCATTGGATTTCCAAATTGTCCATTCATTGGAATTCCAACACCGAACTGCCCGTTCATGCCACCGGGGAATCCGCCGTTAGGTCCGTTAAAGCCGCCATAGGGGCCCATTCCAGGATTGTACATTCCGCCGCCCCAAGGACTGCCGTACATTCCTTGTGGATAACCGAAAGCGCCACCCTGGGCACCGAAGGGACCGTAAGCTCCGTTAGCTCCACCGTTCATACCACCGTAAGGTCCAGCTCCGTAAGGATTACCGGCTCCGCCAGTTCCGCCAGCGCAGCCAAAACCACCTTGGCCAGCTCCGCCATTAACAGCTCCGTAAACTCCGCCTAAAATAAAAGGTAAACCCATTGAAACTGCAGTTGGGTAACCTTGCGTCGGTGGGTAACCCAGCTGCGCTTGATATTCCATGCGTGATTCATCATAACGTTTTCCGACAAAACCAAGTCCTAAGCCCAGTCCAACTTGAGCCGCCACATTCCACCAGTCGGTTTTTGGTTTTTCGTAGCGATATCCGCGACCTTCGGCCAAACACTCTTCACATTCACCTTCAACTTGCGTTTTTAATTTATATTCACGGTCAATTTTTGCACGCGCTTTTGCATCTGAAATTGCAAAATCAGCATCCTTTACGTCTCGTTCGGCGCGTTCAAATTTTGCTTGAGCATTATCGCGTTCAATTTTTTGCTTACGATATTCAGCTAAATCTTTTGGACAATCGACGGTGGAATTTTTTACTCCGTCCGTTGGTCGTAAAGTTAAGTCTGAGCAAATTGATCCACTAATTAAACCCTTGTTACCTGTAGAATTCGCCGCGCAATAACCGCCACCTTCTGCTTTGGTCCATGTTTTCATTAATTTATCAGGAACATCCATTTTACCGCCGCAAGCTGCAGTAACTTCGCCCTTGGGAGTTCCCGTTGGATCTGCCGGTTGGGTGGTTACGGCGCCTGCTGTTGGCTTTACACAATCTAATCCAGGGGAAGTCTTGTAGTTTTCACAAAGATTCCCTAGTTCAATGTGTGTTTTTAACAAAAACTCAGCGATTTCCGAATCGAAGTAGCGGTTGATCTTTTGTTCAAGGTACGCGAGTCGCTCTTGAGCACGCTTAAGTTCTAATTTTCGAATTTTTAAATCTTTTTTTCCTTCAGCGACTTTTTCGCGAGCTTCTTTTTCTTCGTCACTCATGCTGACTGCATTTTGTCCGACACGTGTTGGGTAACCACACTGTTGCTGTCCACCCCAGTATCCAGAACCATAAAGCCCCGTATCTGCCAGAGACCGCTGACCTGTCAAAATCGCAGCAAAGAACATCGCGATTGTCAGAAGTAAACTCATCCCTTTTTTAAAAAACATACACGTCTCCTAAATGAAACTTTTTTCGCACGACTCTATAGATATACGTATCCTTGATCACTGTATCACTTCTCGACAAAACGTCGTGGATTCATAAGTCAAAAATAGCCTTAGGTCAGAGGTGCTAGTAAAATCTAGACCTAAGATCTAAAGTGCCGCTATCATTTCAAAGATGAATTTAGAAACCGAAAAACCATTTTTACTTTGCTTAGATGACGAACCTTCAAACCTAGAAGCGTTAGAAAGAATTTTTCGCAAAAAGTACACGGTGCTAAAAGCAAAAACCCCAGATGAAGCCTTTCAGATCCTAGACAATTATCCAGTATTACCCGTCATTATTTCAGATCAACGCATGCCCTTAATTACCGGAGTTGAGTTTTTAGAAAAATCGATCATGACTCATCCGGACACTGTGCGCATTTTATTAACTGGTTACACCGATATCGAATCGGTCATCGGTGCCGTGAACAAGGGCCAAATTTATCGCTACCTGACCAAACCGTGGGATCCGACCGATTTAATGACTACGGTTGACCAAGCCGCTGAAAAGTATTTATTAAAAAATGAGCTAAAAGATAAAAATCGCGCTTTAGAAAAAGCTTTACTTGATTTGCAAAATCTGGATAAAGCCAAAAATCAATTTATGATTTTGATCAACCATGAATTAAAAACTCCGCTGACAACTATTTTAAGTTTTGCAGGCTTACTGAAAGAAACTCTACTTTCGGATGAACAAAAACTTTTTACTGACCGAATCATTAAGTCTTCAGAAAAATTAAAAAATATCGTTGAAGATGTTTTACTGATTGTAAAAGGAGAGGTCGGACTAATTCCTAAAAAAATGGACCGCATAAATCCAAATCAATTCAGCAAAAATATTCCGACCGAGGTGACGTCGTCTTTGAATTCTAAAAATCAAACTGTACGCCTGAATTCGACAATGGATCAAATCGAAGTTGATCCTACGCTAACACAAATCGCCCTATTCCGCGCCTTACATAACGCGACAAAATTTGGATTGGCAAATTCGGAAATTAAAATTCAAATTGATCAACAGTCTTCCGGTAAACCAATTATTGCAGTTGAAAATGAAGGACCTCGTATTTCAAGTGCTGTCATTGAAAAAATTATGCGCCCTTTCATGCTTGATGAAAATATTATGAATCATTCCATCGGAATGGGCCTAGGGCTTACAATCTGCCAAACTTTAATGAAGGCTCAAGGCGGAGAACTCAAAGTCCTTAACACAGAATCCGGCGTTCGCGTCGAGCTGCTGTTTTAATTTCGGACAAGCTTTGTAAAACCGGATCCTAAACTGCTTGTAATGCGAGCTTCTGGCGTTGTTCATTTTGCAAAAACGCCAAATATGAACAAAAATACACTTTTCTTTTTTCTGACTTCTTTGTTTTTGAATCACTTGATGGCCTCAGTCCACGAACCGATCATAACTGAGCTCGGTGAGGACTATATTCTAAAAGGTAAAACGTCTAAAATCTGGATTGAAAATGCCAAAGTTCTTTCGGCCGTATCAACATCGGCAGGTTTAACTTTAAAAACAAATTCAGTTGGCCAATCTTTGATCCGGCAAAACAATGATCTTATCAAGGTGCTGGTTGTTCCAACAGGTTCAAGGAAAACTTACCAGGATTGGCTTCGTCTTAGCCAAAAATTTGTCAATTTGTCGGTGGCTTTTTGTGATGATGTCGTATGCCTTAAAGGTAAATTGTTTCGCCTTGAAGATTTTAAAAAATTAATTGAATTGATTGAAAAAAATGAATCTTCTCTGTATTTCGCATTAAATGTTGATGAAGAGCTTCGCCGGCAATTGAACTTATGGTTTGAAAACCGCCTTCGAGAAAGTGGCTTAACCCCAATGAAGATAATGTACGGGCAGCCTTGGAGACTTAACTACTCAGCCAAGGAGTCTGCGTCTGATTACAAAGCCGCTGTTAAAAGATTTGGCGTCCTTGCTGTTGAAAATAAACAGAAAATAGACATTGCAGATAATATTCATGTTGAAGTTAAGATAACCGAAATAAAAAAAGATTTTGGACAGAATTTAGGATTGAAGTGGCCTTCCCAATACAATGCTCAGATCGTTAGTGATCATGCAGCGTTCACAGACCCCATTTTGGCGGTACTTAACGCGCACGAAACAACTGGTGATATTAAAGTATTAGCATCCCCGAATTTAGTTTGCCGCAGCGGAAAAGAAGCTGAATTTTTTGCAGGTGGAGAATTTCCTATAAAAGTATTAAACTTCAAGTTTCAAGATATCGTCTGGAAAAAATACGGTATCATGATGAAGTTAAAACCCACCGTAGATGCTATCGGACAAATGAGCCTTGGTATTGAGTCTGAAATATCAAGTATCGATACCAGCCGATCTGTTGATGGAATTCCCGCACTTTTTACCAACCGAGTTTCAAGTTTTTTTGACTTAATTGAAAGTAAAACTATTGCCTTATCGGGCTTGATTAAAAATGAAGTCAGTAAAAATAGCGATGGTTTACCATTTTTAAGTCAAATCCCTGTCTTGGGTCTACTGTTTTCCAGTAAAGAATTTAAAGAGAACAAATCGGAATTGGTTATTTTTGTCACTCCGACATTGATGAAAAGTGAATCATTATGATGACTGCAGATCTATTTTCTAAAATTGGCACTATTTTTGACGAACAAAAAAAATTAGCTGATGCCTCTTGGGATATCGACGCGGCCGATGCTAATAAGAAATCTAATCTGCAAAGCATCATTAGCAAAGTTACCGCGCTTCTACCCATTGAAGACACTAACCGCATTATCAATGAATTTAGCGGCTATGGACCGCTTCAAAATTTATTAAATGATGATGACTGCACCGAAATTATCGTGAATTCTTTTGCTGAAATTTATTTTGAAAAAAATGGCGGCTTGGTGAAATTAGAGGATCGTTTTTACTCTGAGCAAACGTACAATGCTGCGCTTGATCGCCTGTCGCAACATTGCAATAGTTATCTTAACCGCGAAAAGCCATTTGTTGAGACACAGCTGCGAAATTGGCGTGTAACGATCTTATTTTCTGAGCTATCTCGGGGCTCGCATTTGCTGTCCATTCGCAAACAACCAAAAGAGGTTTGGACTTTAGAAAAATTAGCCCAAACCAACTGGTGCAGTTTGGTTCAATTAAAAATTATTGAAAAAATTTTTTTGGGTAAGAAAAACTTTCTTGTGGTGGGGGGTACGGGCTCGGGTAAGACTAGTTTTTTGCAAAGTCTTTTGCAGAGATTTCAGGAAAATGAACGCGCAGTTATCATTGAAGATACTCAAGAATTGCACTTGCCAAATAAGGCTTGCTGTTCTTTATTAACTCGCCAGGATCCTAGTGGTTCCGTTGGCGATGTCACGATGGATGACTTACTAAAAAGAGCACTACGTTTACGGCCTGATCGGCTTGTTGTCGGCGAAATCCGTGGTGCTGAAGCAAAATCTTTGTTAATGGCCTTGGCTACGGGCCATGATGGTAGCTTCGGGTCCATGCACGCTCGAACAGGTGCTGAGGCGTTATTACGTTTAGAAATGTTAATTCAGATGGGCGCACCGCAATGGAATTTACAGTCAATTCGTAACCTAATTGGTATGACTTTGGAAATTATTTTTGTTTTAGAAAAAGTTAATGGCCAGCGAAGGCTGAAGGGCATTTACCAAATTTCATCAATTGAAGAAAATGGAATTCTTCTGCAGCGACTAGATGAAATGTGATTTCATCTAGTCGACTGAAAAAAAAATTACCACCTTTTTTATTTTTGATTGCTGTCGTCAATAAACTTTTCTGCCTGTGCCGTTAAGCGCACGCCAACTTCAACAAGTTGATCACGATTAACTTCGCTTGGGGCATCACTCATCAAGCAAGTAGCCTTGGCCGTTTTCGGAAAAGCAATAACTTCACGAATAGCATCAGTTTGCATAAGAAGCATAACTAAGCGGTCCATTCCCCATGCAATTCCACCATGCGGCGGAGTGCCGTAGCGAAGAGCTTCAAGAAAAAATCCAAACTTATTTTGCGTTTCTTCTTCGGTCATACCTAATAAGCGAAACATGCTCTGCTGGATTTCGTTACGATAAATTCGAATCGAACCGCCACCCATTTCGTAGCCGTTACAAACTAAGTCATAAGCTTTAGCTAGCATTTTTCCATACGCTTTTTCATTATTATTCATTAAATCATCAAAAGATTCATCTTTTGGTGACGTGAATGGATGATGACGGGCAACCCATCGTTTATCATCCGGAGAATATTCTAACAGTGGAAAATCGACGACCCAAAGAAAGTTATATTTTGAATTATCAATTAATTTTAATTCGCGGCCCAAATGAATGCGTAAAGCTGATAGTGCCGAACATGCCGAATCAAAGTCATCAGCGACAATTAAACCACAATCTTTCTCAGTACAACCTAAGGATTTAAACATCTCTTTAAGTTTCTCTTGGCTGAAAAATTTTGAAACTGGAGATGCTATTGTGCCATCAGCTTCTTGCTTTAGCCAAACAACACCCCTAGCTCCATTTTTCTTCGAGACATCGGTTAATTTATCAAATTGTCCTCGGGAAAATGCGCCGCCGTTTGGCACAGCAATGCCGCGAACGATACCACCGCGCGAAAGTACGTCATTAAAAACTTTAAATTCAGAACCTGTTACGACTAATTTCAAATCTTGAATCTCCATTTTGAAACGCGTATCAGGCTTATCACAGCCATACTTATCCATGGCCTCTTGATAAGTTATTCTTTGCAGCGGAGGTATTTCTAGTCCTTTAATTTCTTTCCAAATTAAGCGCAGCATTTTTTCATTGATCTCGATGATATCTTCAACGTCGATAAAGGACATCTCGATGTCGATCTGGGAAAATTCTGGTTGTCGATCTGCACGCAAATCTTCATCACGGAAGCAGCGGGCAATTTGAAAATACTTGTCATAGCCCGCGACCATCAACAGCTGTTTAAGTATCTGTGGAGATTGCGGAAGAGCATAAAAATTTCCGGGATTGACTCGTGATGGAACTAGATAATCGCGAGCTCCTTCTGGAGTTGATTTGTAAAGTATCGGCGTTTCAACTTCAATGAAGCCGTTATCCGAAAGAAATTTACGCACCAATTGGGCTACTTTGTGACGGGTTATTAAATGATTTTGTAACCGAGGCGAACGTAAATCTAAATATCTGTATTTTAGTCGTAGCATCTCATTTACGTTTTCATCGTCGATTTGAAATGGTGGAGTTGCTGCTTGATTTAGTATTTCGCAGCGTACCGCTTCGACTTCAACTTCTCCGGACTTAAGTTTGGCATTTTTCATACCGTCCGGGCGCGGGCGAACAATACCTTCCAGAGCGACAACAAATTCATTTCTAAAATCTTTTGAAGATGAAGTTTCGGATTTGTTTGGATCTAAAACGACCTGCACAATTCCTTCACGGTCGCGCAAATCTATAAAAATCAAGCTGCCGTGATCCCGCCGGGTGTTGACCCACCCCATAAGTACAACTTTTTTGCCAATGTGACTGGATGTTAGATTTCCGCAATATTCAGTTCTTTTTAATTCTCTTACAAATTTCATAGTTATTTATGTTTGCACACACCGCAAATAAGAGTCAAAAAGCATATTTTGATGGGGTCCATAAGCGGTACAGATAGTTTTCGTAGACTCGGTAAAATTTCGTGTTTATAATTTTTAAATGTCAAAATTTAAATTTGAAGTGCCAGCCCCTTTAGATTCTGCATCAGCCTATAGCAAAGTAAAAAAAATGCTTAGCGGCGAAAACGATTTCAAAAAATATGATCCAAAAGTAAGCTGTATGTTCGAAGATAGTTCCAAAGCCGTTAGTATTACTGGTAGTCAGTTTACCGCGGCCCTAAAAATCAAAGATAAGGACGAAAAGTCCTGTAGCGTTGCGATTGAGGTTGAGCTTCCCCTAGCTTTATCATTTTTTAAGGGTAAAATTCAGGAAGTAATAGAAAAAAATATAAAAAACATACTAACGTAACATGGCCAAAAAAAAATTTAAAATTCTAGCTAGACCTGTTGTCGCAGAAATTGTGGACGATGACTCAGTTGCTATTGCCCCCGCAGAGCCTGATGAAAACGATAGTCCTTTTTCGGATGATGTTAAAATGTCATTGCCCGTCTTAAAAAATAAAAATGACCGCGGTTTAACGACGACCGACCCGTTAACAATGTATTTGAACGAAGTTCGAAGATATCCACTGTTAACTCGAGAACAAGAATTAGAATTAACCAAAAAATATTTTGAAACTAAGGATCCGGCTGTGGCCCAAACCTTGGTAAAATCAAATTTACGTTTTGTCATAAAAATTGCCGCTGAATACGCCAAGTTTTCGACGCGCATGATTGATGTCATTCAAGAGGGCAACGTAGGCCTTATGCATGCCGTAAAGGAATATAATCCCTACAAAGGTGCGCGCCTTATTACTTATGCCGTATGGTGGATCCGCGGTTACATTCAGGAATATCTCATGCGCCAGTTTTCGATGGTACGTATTGGTACAACGGCCAATCAGCGAAAACTTTTTTATCAGTTGCAGCGCCAAAAACAAGAGCTGGAAAAAATCACATCACCTGAAAATATTAAACTGCTTTCACACAAACTCGGAATTCCTGAAGACGAAATAAATGAAATGGCAAAACGTTTATCATCTAGAGACGTAAGTTTAGATAAGCCTGCCAATTCTGAAAATGAAGGCGCAACGCCACTGTCTACTCTACTTCGGAAAGAAGACGGCAGCCTACCACTTGACGAGCAGTTAGCCTTAGAAGAGCAGATCTCGCTACTGATGAAAGCCGTTGAATCTTTAAGAAAAAGCTTAACTGAAAAAGAAACTATTTTACTGGAAGAACGCATTCTAAGCGATGAACCATTAACGCTTCAGGAAATAGGTGATAAATATAAAATTTCACGCGAGGCCATTCGGCAAACAGAAGCGCGGCTGATGAAAAAAATTAAGTCCGCTATGACTTCTGAAAACATTGACGATTAATTACTTTTTTTTACTTTGCTGTTTTATTTTTTGAAATTCTTCTGTTGTTCGCGGGTGCAGACTATGCACCGATATGTATAGTTGAGCGCCGTGCAGCCAACGATGTAACTAATAGAAGTCAGAATCGTAAAGTATAAAATAAATAGTGATTCCTAAAATCTCGGTTCCGATGCGGCTGTCTTCAATTCCCGATTGAAGTTTAAAAAATCTATTTTGCGACTGCCAAAATAAAAATGTTAAAAAAGTGTAGTAATACTATTTGGTAACATCGTCATTGCCGGCAGTTCTAAATATTTTGTCGAAGTATGGCAGCGCGAAACCGTAGTTCGCGTGTGGAATCTTATGATGTAGTGAATGGCGTTTTGAAAAACTAAGCCAACTGATCACAGGCTGATCTGGAAAAAAATCAATATTTGAATGACCAAGCACATTTAAAATAATGCTAGTCAATGGCAATGTCAGCAATGAGTAAACTTGAAAATTATGAAAGCACATGGCGATCGGCATCACCGCACCAAGCAATAGGCCTTCGGACCAATGAAAACTATAGGCCGCAAAGGGTGTCGGTACATGGGAATAATGATGATCCGCGTGAAACTTGTAAAATATTTTATTGTGGAAAATTCTGTGAATTGTGTAGAAATGCACTTCATTCCAAAGAAACAATGCAGCAGACTCGAGCAAAAATGTAATTAATGAAAATTCAAATTTAATTTTATAAAATCCAGAATGAAGACCATAGTACATTGGTAGGCTTAAAACACCGAACATCAGAATTGAAACCACCGAACGTTTTATTTCCGTCTGAATTTGCAGCGGCCGTAAAGCCTTCAATTGATATTTCTTAAATAGCGACGTGTTGAAAAGCACATATCCCACAAAAGAAAATCCAAAGTATAAAAAAGTAAAGCATACCACCGTCAGCAAAAAAAACTGCAACAACGAAAGGCTTAGCAATACGGACTCATTAAAATAACTATCCATGGGTTTGCAGCGCAGCCCGTTGTTCCAATTTTTTTTGTACTAATAACCAGTGACCCATTTCACTTGATAAACCATGCAATACTAGACGAAATCCAGCCTCTAAAGTAATTAATGAAACCATAGGATGCTTGTTGTTTACTAAAACTAAATGTTGCTGCGAGTTTAGTATGCTTGCTGCGTACAAACCGATGGTTTCATCTAGCTGAAGTGAATTGGTAGCACGCCAAAAATCGTTATCGGTTAAAAAGAGTTGATAAACAGGAGTATAAAGATCAATAGCCGTTTCGATATCGATGAAATTAAAAAATCCACGTTTTTGCGGAACTATATCGAATTCGCCTTCGGTAATCATCGAATAGTCTGGATTTACCTGATGCTTAATTTTAATATTTTTCTGGCGCAGTTCTTTATTTAAATAAATCACAAAATTGTACAGATTTAAATCATGCTTTAAAAATAACTCGTTTTTTAGATCATCAAGTGTTTTTGGCCGTAAAGGATTCATTGGAATCTTTATGCCGGGTATGTTTCCAGCAATAAATGCCAGCAACTCTGAACCCACATGAAAATGTCGTAAAATAAGTTCGTTGGCCTCGGGACGTACGAAAGTTTTTAAGCCCCACACAATAAGTTTATGTAAGGTTTTTGATGCACGCCAATCGAAAGGCGAAAGTGCTTTTAGAACTTGAATTATGATTATCATCGCCTTTGAAAATGGACGAGCAAACGGCAACAGATACTGTCTAGAAACTGAACTTGAATCCTTAAGCCACTTTTCTTTTACTGACGGCCGAAGTGGTGTACTTTGGTCCAAGTATAAGGCGTGCCACGGATTTGGATCATCGGGATCATGTTGAGTGTTTTCAAAACCAAGATAATTTTGGCTCATAGTACTAATTCCCACTGTTGCTGATAAAGTGCTGCAACTTCTTTTGCTGTTTTTAATATATCGTCATAACATGATGGCTCAATCGTTAGCGCCATCTCGACAGCCTGGGCCCAACGCTGAAGATGCTTTACATCGTTTTCTCCGTGGTATTCCAAGAATTTAAAGGCATTCATTTGCAAACTTAAATGTTTTTTTAGAAATGGCAACAATGTCGGAATTATTTTTTGCCCTGTTCCTTCAATAATAAATATACCACCTAATAATCCTAGTGGATTTGACGACCTAGCTTTAGCATACATGTAGGAATTCAAAGCCTCACCGCCGGCATTTCGCTTCAGGGAATCAATATCTTTTTTTCCACCTGCGTTCTGATAGTCAGCATACAAAATTTTAAAATCGAATTGCTCTTCGCCAGCATGCTCTTCAATCAATTCTTGAATGCCTTCAAATTTAGTGGATAAATTGGATATTGCCGTGCGCATCCAAATACTACCTTCACGCACTTGCGGAATCCAATTTTCCATCCAAACCTGATAATCTTCAATTTTGATGCGCCCGTTAAAAATGCTGTTAGATAATTCAGATCGAAAAACACTTGAGCGGTAATTATGCCAAACTGCGCCAAGTTCTAAAAGCAAGTTTTCAACAGGTTTTCTAGGTGCTGCTGCGGGCTTAGGAACTGACGCAAGCTTGCCATCTTTCACAACTTCAAACATCAAGTAAGAAACAGTAAAGCGGCCCGATTCAGGAATAAAACACAATATTTTTTGGCCAGCTTTTAATTCATGTGTTTTTAAAAACTCTTCCATCATAATAAATATCGATGCGGCCCCCGTATTACCTTTAGTTTTTAAATTACTGAACCATTTTTCAGGTGGAATGGTAAGACCCGCTTTATCTAACAATGTTTTAACGACGTCAGAAAATCTTTCCGATGAATAATGACAAAGAAAATAATCGATATGTTCAACTTCGATATCTTTTTTTAAACTTAAATCAATGAATTCACTTATGCCAACATCAAATAAGTTTGGAAGAAGCCGGATATCTTGCCGTAGTAAAAAAGATCCATTTTTTTCTGCTTCGGCTAAGGACGAAAAATCCAAATAACTTTTATTTGGCTGATTCCACGGAGCACCAATTTGCATGCAGGTTGGATAATCTCCGCTGAATGATTTCAAGTGCAGCCAGTCTAACTTTAATGAAATACCGATTTCATTTGGTATGTTTTCAAAAAGAGTAGCCCCCGAGCCATCTGACAACATCCAACGTAAAAAATGGGAATCAAAATCGATATTTTCCGCAGTCATTTGAAAACGACTGGCCTTAAATAACCGCGATGGAAATTCAGTAGCCACAGCAAGTGAGCGTTTAAATTCGTTAAGTTCTACCACTTGCGCTGCGGCCTTCATTGCCGCTACTCCTGAAGCACAAATTCCTTGAAATGACATTGTTTGCATCGGAGCCGCACGTAGTTGACCTTGAATCAAATTAGCAAAGCCCGGCGCGGCTAAATCCGCACCGACGGTCGCTGAACTTAAAAACGGTATATCATTAATTTTAAATTTAGTTTTGCTTAAAGCATTTTCAATTGCCTTGATTGCTAAATCAGCTGATGAAAAAACTGTGCGACCTTCTTTATCAATACCATAATGACGAGATAATATTCCGTTTTCAGCTAAAATTCTTCGCTTGATTCGAGACGACTGCGGATTCACGGAACCAATATAGGCATCCATTTCTTCATTATTAATTGCTGGGCCCGGCAAAAATGCGCCGACAGAATTTAAATAAACATTCTTAAAGTAGGCCGGCATAAAAGCTCCTAGAAAAGTAAGACAGACTTCCTTATTTTCCGTTGTCTTTAGTCGTTCAGCACTATTTTATTTATGGGCTTCGACCATTGTCGAGTTGATAAGACCTGTGTTTGTAGCAAGTGCTGCAGGTGTTGAAATTGTAAAGCGATTAGACAGTAGCAAAATTACGGCGATCAAAATTATGTAAAATGCAGCTAAGCGAGGTTTAAAGACCAGCATACGTCCACCTTTGTTTCTAGCTAACTGGTGTTACAAAAATGGTACCGCTTTGTCTTAGCTCAAATTATATGGCTTCTAATTCTCCGGCATTTAAAGTTACGGCTAGCTTTGCACGAAGCCGGGTTACTGCTTGGGCATGTAGTTGAGATACCCTTGATTCAGTTACCCGTAAAACTTGCCCGATTTCCTTAAGGTTTAAATCTTCAAAATAGTATAAAGATAGAACTAGACGTTGGCGCTCGGGCAATTCTTCAATGGCTTTTGCAACGACATCTTTGATCACTTTTACGTTTAATTGGTTAAAAGGATTTCCTGACTTAGAACCCTCTAACAAATTGGAAATAGATTTTTTATCAGAATCACTAAATGTTGGCTGATCATCAATTGAAAGTAAACTGACAGGCCGCACTTGGTTAACTAATCCGTGGAATTCTTCCATCGGCATATTTAACTTAGCCGAAATTTCTTCGTCTGTCGGTGAACGACCTAAATCAATTTCAAGTTGTGCGATACAACGATCTAATGCTTTTGATTTATCGCGTACTGAACGCGGTACCCAATCTTGCGAGCGCAATTCATCTAAGATAGATCCCCGAATACGAAATTCTGCATAGGTTTTAAATTTATTATCGCGTGAAGGATCCCATTTATCGATCGCATCCATGAGGCCAATAGAGCCCGCTGAAATTAAATCATCTAGTTCGATATTTGGAGGTAACCGAACAGCTATCTTCTGAGCGACGAACTTAATAAGAGGAGCGTACTCCCTGATAAGTTCTTCTTTTTGGCCCCGTTTAATATTTTTCTTGGGCTCATCTTTGTACTTTTTAAGAAGACTCGTTTTCTTCATTTAGTTACCCCACCTATAAATTCTAACCCGAATCAATTCAGAACACATAATCAAAATTATTTAAGCATGACCTGAGACTGGTCTAAACAAGCTGTCTAGACCTTTGACATTCGCACTTGCTGATGGAATGGCTTTGCTTTGAGAGTGAATTTCAGCGCAAATAGCCTTGATCGCATAAGTAGAAATAGACTTCGGATCTTGCCTTAAAATGAGACGCTGATGTTGATTGGAGATCCGCAAATTAACATCGTAGGGAATGCTGCCCTTATATTGAATCCGCACAGATAGAAACTGCTGAACAACTTCCGCAAAACGCAAAAACAATTGGGCCCCGGCTTGTTCGTCTTTGACCTGATTGCAAATGATCGAAAATTTTTGCGTACGGTATTTTTGTTGTAACACTTTTATCAATGCATAAGAGTCTGCAAAGCTTGCCGGATCGGCTGTTAGAATAATATTACATTCATCAGCAACAGCATTTAAGTGCAGCACGTGATCATGCAATCCGGGCGAGGTGTCTATAATTAAATAATCATACTGATAATGGACCGATTCTAACCGAGAAATGATTTCCCGGCGTTGAAAAGAATTTAAGTTGCTAAGCTCGTAAATTCCACTCCCACCTGCTAGCAGATCGATGTTCTGTGCCACAGACGTCAAACAGTTTTGCAGGGGCTCGCCGAGCAATAAATCATTGATGTTCTTCTTTGGATGCACCCCGAAAAAAATATCCACGTTGGCCATTCCAAGATCGCCATCTAAAATTAATACTTTATTACCAAGTAGCGCCAGCCCTAAAGCAACGTTACTTGTGATCGACGTTTTTCCAACGCCGCCTTTTCCTGATGAGAAACTAATTATCTTCATTGATTGAACCCATTTCTATGTATGTAAATTGCTAATATGTCTTGCGTCGTTTTCTTTGCTGGAATTTTTTGATATCTCGAGGATCAAATCGACAACGCGTTCAGCCGTAGCCCTTTCAAAATCTTCTGGAACCTGAGGACCAATACCAAATGCAAATAACTTAGTTTGTACTTTTCGGACAAAGTTATAAATATTCCCATGAATATTGGCTTTATCTAGATCGGTAAAAATAACATCGTCAAAGCCAAATTTTCCAAAGCGTTCTGCGATATCTAATGAATCTTGATCTTTAAACAAACTTGATAACACCAGGTGGGTCCGTAAAGAATTAAACACAGGCGGAGACATCCGCTTTAAATAATTTAATTCTTCGGGTGTTCGCATATTCAAACCTGCATAGTCTACCAGTATGTGATCAATTTGATCTAGATGTGGAATAATGTGCATCCAGTCTTGCTGCGACCGCAACAGCAGAAACGGCACGTTTAATATTTGTGAGAAAATCTTCATTTGCTCGGATGCACCAACTCGTAAATTGTCGGCGGATATAATTGCAACACGTTTTTTTTGGTTCAGTATTAAATCGCTTGCTAATTTAATTAATGAACTTGTTTTGCCACAGCCGCTTGGACCGATAAACAAATGAAATTGTTCGTGCGAGTCTTTTACAACTGGAGTGGTGTCTAAAATATATTTGCCGATCCAGTTTTCAATTAAGTTACGGTTGCCAATATGTTTTAAATCAATTTGCTTTTGTGCCTGCGTAATAATATCAGCAGCGATTTCAGGCAGAAGCCCACGCGAAGTTAGCTTTTTAAAATAATTAGCATATTCGTAGTGGACACCGCTTTCTGCGCCTGGATGACTGTGAATAAAACTTTGTGGCATCGGTTTAAACTGATTAACCAAAGACCTTAGGCTTTCAATTTCTGTCTTTAGTTGTGTAACTTCCATATCATTCCACTGCTTTTGCGCATACTGGGTCACCGGAGTTTTAGCATTAACTTGAGTTTGTGTATCGGGATAATGATTGGCCTGATCATTATCGATATCAATGTATCTTTTTTCAGTTCGTACGTGCGGATCACGCTTATATTCGACCTTTTTTAGTGTAGGCGCCGCTTGTGCATTTAGTCTAGCAACATGACTCTCGATCATTTTTTGAGTCACTTCTTTTTGACTTTTCGCACTACTTTTTTGAAATGTATCACGCACAGAGTCCTGCATTTTCGATTCTGCGAATTTCTTTTTCTGCATGCTGGCTTCGGTATATGCCGCCGTAATTTCAATACTTTTTTCTCCACCTAAACCAAAACCTTTAGTAATTTCCTTAGCTGACAAAATAATTGCATCAGGGCCAAGCTGGGTTTTCACCATCTCTAAAGCTTCTTTCATCGTGCGAGCTTCAAATTTTTTAACTTGCATAAATTCCTACTTCCCTAAGCCATGGCTACTGTTGCTACGGATTGCACCCGCGCATCAGCAGTAATTTCGTTGTGTGATAAAACAATTAATTGCGGAATAAAACGTGAAACCAATTTAAAAATATGGCGCCGGACTGTAGGACTGGTAAGTAAAATAGGCTGTCCGGCTATTTCAGGATGTAATTCAATTTTCTGCGCAATACTAGAAATCATTTTTGATGCTGATTGCGGATCCATAACGAGTTGCACGCCCTGCTCTGTCTGTAATAAAGAATTTGAAACAATTTCTTCTAACTTTGAATCAAAAGTCATTACACTAACTGAACCATCCTCAGCCGAATATTTTGCTGTGATCGAACGGGACAACTGTTTTCGTACCGCCTCAGTCAAAAGGTCTAAATCTTTTGTGCGCGCAGCTTCGTCAGCTAAAGTTTCAAATATTGTTAAAAGATCACGAACAGAAATTTGTTCTTTTAATAAATTTTGTAAAACTCGTACAACACCACCTAATGATAAGGCTTCAGGAATAAGATCTTCGACCACTTTCGGATGAGTCTTCTTTAAGTTTTCAACCAACTGAGAAACTTCTTGTCGACCCAGAAGTTCATGGGCGTGCGTGCGAACCATTTCGGTAATGTGAGTTGCCATCACAGTTGGTAAATCAACAACTGTATAGCCTGCCATCTCAGCTTCATCACGTTTTGATTGTGTGATCCAAACTGCATCTAAGCCGAATGCAGGTTCTTTTGTAGGAATTCCCTCAACCACACTAGATACCTGGCCGGGATCCATCGCTAAAAGGCAATCGGGCTTTAACATACCACCGCCAATTTTCGAACCCTTCATCATGAATCGATACTCACCTGGAGCTAACGCTAAGTTGTCGCGAATATGAATACTCGGCACTACGATTCCCAAATCCAAAGCAAATTGCTTACGGATTGAGGCAATACGTTCGAGCAGATCACCTGACTTACTGGAATCTACGACGCTGATTAAACCATAGCCCACTTCAAGTTCGACCATATCAAGCGGCAACATATTTTCGACATTTTCTTTTTTTGGCGCTGCTAATTCTAAATCCGCTTTACGCTTAACTTCTGTCTCAGCTTCTTTTCGGTATTGAACAATGGTCCAGCCGGTTGCGCCCATGATTACAGCCATTGTCAAAAAAGGCACGGTCGGCAAACCGGGCACCAGAGCAAGCGCAGTTAACACGGCTCCACATATATAAATAGCTTTAGGATTCATCATAAGCTGGCTGGAAACCTCTGCTCCCATGCTTTCACCAGAACTACTTCTGGTTACGATCATACCTGCTGCTGTCGAAATAATTAATGCAGGTATCTGAGCAAGCAATCCATCACCGATAGTAAGCATTGTATAATATTTTGCAGCCGTTGAAAGATCCAAATTTTTCTGCATGATACCGATTAGAAGTCCGCCCACGATATTAACAACTGTAATTATGATACCGGCAATGGCATCACCACGAACAAATTTACTGGCTCCATCCATTGCCCCGTAAAAATCAGCTTCTTGTTCAATTTCTTTTCGGCGTTTTTTTGCCTCTTGTTCATTGATGATTCCGGCATTTAATTCCGCATCGATGGACATTTGTTTTCCAGGCATTGCATCTAATGTGAATCGTGCCGCGACTTCTGCTACCCGGCCCGAACCTTTAGTAATAACCACGAAATTGATAACCACTAAAATTACGAAAACGATAAAACCGATAACATAATTGTTGCCGACAACAAAATTACCAAAGGATTGGATGACCGAACCTGCGGCCTGCGGGCCTTCGTGGCCATGAGTTAAAATTAATCGAGTTGTCGCCACATTCAGCGCCAATCGAAATAGCGTCGTCATTAAAAGTAGAGAAGGAAATGAAGTAAAATCTAAAGTGCGCTTGATATAAATTGAAGTAAGTAAAATCAGTAAACTTAAAGATAATGAAAAAGTTAAAGCCACATCTAGAAGAATTGGCGGCAAAGGAATAATCATTACGCTAATAATTGCTAGCATGGCAATCGCAATGAAAAGATCCGTATTTTTCGTGTATTTTTCAAATCGCTTTATAAAATTAAAGACTTGTTCCATTATAAACCTCGCTCTGGTTGTCTACGCTTTTTGCGGCGTAGGCGGAAAACATAAGATAACACTTCAGCCACAGCGACAAAAAGTTCGCGCGGAATAACTTGACCCACTTTCATGGTTTTAAAAATAGTTCGTGCTAGTGGTTTATTTTCAATCACAGGAATATTATTTTCTCGAGCGATCTCTTTAATCCTTTCGGCCATGTGATCCATACCTTTTGCGATCAACTGCGGAGCTGGCAATTTGTCTGAATATTTTAAAACTACAGCAATGTGCGTTGGATTAGTAATAACAACGTCTGCTTTAGGAATTTCTGTCATCATTTTCCGAGTGGCCATTTCACGTTGGACTTTACGAATTCTAGCTTTGATTAAGGGATCTCCATCACGGGATTTATGTTCTTCCTTGATTTCTTGCTTGGTCATCATCATTTCTTTTTCTAGCTGCCAACGTTGAAAAAAGTAGTCAGCTACTGCTAAGACCAACATGAATAAACCAGTTCCGATAAGAAGCCGGAATAGCACTTCTCCCAAATAGGCCAATAATTGTGAAACTGAATAGCCTGACAAATAAGGAATTTTAGTTATTTCAGCTCGTAGCAAAAAGTACATAACAGTACCGATAGCCGTCATTTTTAGTATTGATTTGAACAGCTCGGCCAAACCACGCATTGAAAATATTCGCCCTAAAGCGTTTAACGGATTTAGTTTATTTAAGTTGGGAGTTAAGGCATCTTCAATCTGAAGAAATCCAGTTTGCATCACCTGGGCGCCGACTCCGATGATCATAGCAACGAAAAACACAGGCCCTGTTAGCACCACTAATTTTAGGCCAATAAACGAGAAAACATCAGAAATTTTACCTTCACGGATATTCTTTATTAATTCTCCACCCATTGTGCGATTGAAGATCTCAAACATATTTTGTAGAAAAAACCGTCCAGAAATATAAATTAAGCCTGCCGCGACTAAAAAGAAAATGGCAGAACCCAGCTCTTTGGTCATAGCAACTTGACCGCGCTTTCGAAATTCTTCACGGCGCGAATCCGTGGCCTGTTCTGTTTTTTCGCCCTGTTCGTCTGACACTTTTGTTCCTTCCTAGAACTTGGTGCAATATTTAAATAACTTTAATAAATTTAAAGAATTCAGCTGTAGTTAAGTCTAATAGTCCCGTCATCTGCATTACTAAAAGCGGTAAACTTATAAAAATAATTGTAAATCCCAGTAGCGAGGTAACTGATGCCGACGTCACCATCACGTTAATTTGTGGTACCGCACGACTTAACAAGGCCACACCAACCTGAACGATCATCATTGATATTAATACCGGTGCAGCTATCTTAATACCAAGAATAAAAAATTCTTGCGCTTTTAAAGCCACTTCAACAAACGAATTCACATTGATCTGCATTTGTGCAAGCTCTGAAACCGAAAAGCTTTGCACCAGCCCTTGAATCATCATGTGATGTCCATTCAAAGCTAAAAACAATAAAGTTCCTACTGTAATATAGAATTGTTCCATAGCATTTCCCATAGAGCCAATCATGGGATTAAATAATTGAGCTTGCCCTAAGCCCGTTGATACCGAAACGATTTCGCCGGCCATGGATAACGCGAAAAAAAAGATGCGTGTAAAAAAACCTAATACCAATCCAATGACAAGCTCATAAGCACAAAGTAAAATTAATTGATCTTGTACGGCATCGACGCGGGCAATAACTTTATTTGTAGCCACGGCCTTAAAAACTAAAAATGTTAAGACGACAGAAAAAAGAATTTTTACCAGGACTGAAATTGAAGGAGAACTAAAAATGGCCGAAGACGTAACAAATGCTGTCATTCGTAAAAGAATAAGTCCAAAAATTAATATTTGAATTTCATTCAGTTGCGAAATATTAATCACTTAGGGCCCTCGAACAACTGTTGAAATGTTTTCAAAAAGCGTGATCGTATAAGTACTCATGGTATCCAACATCCACGGGCCTGCAATTATGATCACGATTCCAATAACAACCATTTTAGGAACAAACGTTAATGTATTTTCATTAATTTGCGTCAACGCCTGGAAAATACTAATAATTAATCCGATCACTAATGTGCTTAGCAGCATAGGGGCCGCGACCAAAGCTAAAGTTTTTAAGGCATCTTGTCCAAGCTGGATAACAATATCTTCATTCACCGTAAACCACCTTTAGCCGAAGCTTTTGACCATCGAACCAATTAACAAACTCCAACCATCAACCAATACAAAAAGCATAATTTTAAATGGCAAAGCAATAACCGTAGGTGGAACCATCATCATTCCCATGGCCATTAATACGCTTGCGGCAAGAATATCGATGATCAAAAATGGTAAGAAAATTATAAAACCAATCATAAAAGCTGTTTTTAATTCTGAAATTATAAACGCTGGAACAAGTACCAAGGTTGGGACGTCAGCACGCGTTTTTGGTTTCTCGACCTGAGCTAATTTAACAAATAGCGCCAAATCAGGATCGCGAGTTTGATTAAACATGAACTTTCGAAGTGGAACTAGTGCCGCATCCAACGCATTCTCTTGGGAAAGCTTGCCAGAAATATAAGGTTGCAACGCGTTTTGATTTACTTCTTTGAAAGCCGGACCCATAATAAAAAATGTTAAAAACAATGATAATCCGACCAACAATTGATTGGGCGGCATTTGCTGAACACCTAAAGCTTGCCGCAAAAAAGACAAAACAATTAAAATGCGCGTAAATCCCGTCATCATGATTAAAATCGCTGGAGCCAATGTAAGTACGGTCATCATAAGCACAAGTTTTACCGCATTAACAACTTCAGTTGGATTTTCAGTCGTTTTAAATCCTAAGTTCAAAGTTGGCAATGTCACTTGAGCAAAAGCCCAAGAACCAGCAAATAACACCGACAATGGTAAAAGCCACTTCAATATCTTCACTTAAATGCTCCTCATGGACTTCAGTTTTTTTGACACTGAATCTTTTAAGCCAGAAAAAGAAAATTCTTCATCCAATTCATCTTGATCCATCGCGATAGCTGACGTTTGATTTTTAATTTTTGCGGAGTTTGATTTTCTTTCTGACTGCAAAGTGTCTGCAAAATTTTGCGGAGTTTCAGACGGAACCTCATCATCAATTAGAGCCAATGATTTGATCATGGAAATATTGCTATCCGTGATGCCCACTAAAATTGATTCGCCAGCAACACGGATGATCGCTAAACTTTTTTTCGGTCCTAAGTAGTGCTGGGACAACACTTTAATCTGCATATTCGACTTATTGATCACATTAGAAACTTTATACTTTCTAACAAAATAGTAAGCGGCAGTAAGTAAAGCGGCAATGATCACACCCGTTAAAAGAAGGCGCGTTGGCGTCGGGGCCGCTTCAGATGCCGCCTTCACATGATCAATCGTCAGTGGGATTTGATCTTCTGTTTTTGCCACAACTGTATCTGAAGAAACTTTTTCAGTGGAAACAACTGGTGATTGCTTTTCAATTATTACATTTTCTTCGGCCGTGACGCCTAACGAAAGCTGTAAAGTTAGTGCTGTAAAAATTAAAAAGCTTTTCATCATTTTAATTGCTCGATTCGCTCTGACGGAGAAATAATATCTGTCAACCGCACCCCGAATTTCTCATTGACGACCACGGCCTCACCGCGTGCGATCAATTTTCCGTTGACCAAGACTTCCATTGGTTCACCGGCAAGTTTTGATAACTCCAACACTGAACCCTGAGTTAAATTTAACAGCTCGCTAACCGCCATTTTGGTTCGCCCTAGCTCGACTGTTACTTTCAGAGGAATATCTAAAATAAGATTTAAATTCTTATCCTTCGCTGCACTTAGGGGCTTATCGGCACTGACGTGCTCTTTAAGTTCACTGAGTTGATCGTTAATATTATCAAATGCATCGTTTCCCATAGATCCCCCTATTATTTCTCGATCGGTCGCGTGATTTGCATCGCTACCGTTCCGTGATGAATTCCGTAATAACCTTTAAATTTTTTAACTTCTTCAACTTGAATATCAAGCTCGCCAGACGAATCCTGCGTCAGTGGTATAATGTCACCAATTTTTAAACCCATTAAATCTCGTAGTTTGATTTCGGTTTCTCCCAAATTCACATTAATATCGACTTCAGTTTCTAATAACTGTTCTTTAATAATTGAAGTCCAAAGTTTTTTGTCCGTTTGATCAGATTCAACTTGGAAGCCCGTCGATAATTTTTGTTTTATAGGCTCGATTGTAGAATATGGAATGACGATGGAAATAGTTCCAGAAGCTGCCTCTAGCTCTACATCGAATGTTGTCGCAATCACCACGTCTGTGGGCGGCACAATACCGACGAACTGAGGATTGATTTCAGTCCGTTGAAACGAACAACCAATTTTTTCAATTGTCGACCATGATTGCTCAAGATCATTAATAGCTAACTCGACAACTTTTTTAACAATCTGTAATTCAATCGGTGTAAATTCTTTTCCGTCCAGCTTGGCATAAGGGCGATCAGCGCCACCGAAAAAAGAGTCAACTAAGGCGTAGGCTAACTTAGCTTCAATCACAAACAAAGCGGAACCGCGAAGATTATTAAAACGCAAGACGCTCATACACGTTGGAATCGGCAACGTGTTTATGAATTCACCAAATTTTAGGAATTCAGTCGATGTCAAAGTGATGGAAGCGATTTTACGTAATGACGAAGACAAAGATACACGAAATGAACGCATGAATTTTTCATAAATTACTTCCAATTGTGGAAGTCGACCGCGAATAATTCGATCTTGGCTTGTTAAATCGTAGTTAATAATATTTCTATTATCTTCCGGAGTTTTTTGCGTCGATTCTGAGGTAGGCACATCGCCATCAGAGACTGCAGCTAGAAGGGCATCAACTTCGCTTTGCGATAAAATTTGATTCATGCGCAGGACCTCTTGTTTAGTTGTAAATGAGTTCTGTAAAATACACGTTCATAATCTTTCCTTTGCTTAGGAAAGAATTAACTTGATCTTTGATTTCATTTCTTAAAAAGTCTTTACCTTCTTTGGTTGAAACCTCGTCATAAGTTTTACTTGATAAAATAATGATGATAAAATCCCGAATTTGCGCTTTTCGGTTGTCAATTTCTTGAATGACGTCTTGGCCTTTAATCTCAAGTTCCATATTAACTTTTAAAACTTTGCGGCCTTTAGATCCTGCTAAATTCACAATGAACGTTTCAAGTGGAATCACTTTTCCAACATCTTCTGATTTTTCTTTATCTAATTTATTATCTTTTGGAACGCCTTCAATAACTTGTTCAATTGTCGATGTCGGCTTTTGTGTGTTTTTCCAAAGTAAATATCCTACTCCCAAGACAACCACCATATTGATGATAACTAAAGCCATCAATAAACCAGACTTAGATCCTGAAGGATTGGGTGTTGCGACTGTTGCTGCGGCAGCGGCTGCTGCATCTTTTGTTGCTTTATCTTCTGCCACTTCATCCTCCATGATGAGATAGGATCAAAACTTTGACTTCATTCCATGAAGACACAGATCCCCATCAATAAGGTCAGCAACTCAAGTGCCAACTAGACTTTGACAGGTTTTATTTTTTAAATAGGATTAAAGTCAAAAAAATGAACTTGCAGTGCTGGCCCAACGTGGAGTCTAGGAAAATTTGCGCCTGTGAACTGACTGGTCCTGTTAGATATTTGTCAGCAACCCGACTTTTGAAGCTGATTTAAGAATTGTTCAACTAAGACTGGATTACCAGCGATAATTGTTTTTTCAAACGGATTGTATAGACCACCTTCGTAGGTGCGAACAACTCCGCCAGCTTCTTCGACCAACAATTGTCCCGCAGCTGTGTCCCATGGCTTTAAATTTTTTTCCCAAAATAAATCGAAAACGCCACTGCTGACTAAAGCAAGATCATAAGCCGCAGCTCCGGCGCGCCGAATGCCCCGCGTTTGCCGGACAAAGTGTGAAAAAATCCTAATTTGCTGTTCAAGATTTTCAGGATCTTCAGCAAAAAATCCGGTCGCCAGTAATGCGTTAGAAAATTTATCCGTACTTGAAACAGAAATTTTTTTCCCATTGCAAAAAGCGCCTTCTCCGCGAATGGCCGTCCACGTTTGGTCCAACATTGGTACATCGATAATGGCAATTTCAATTTTCTTATTTACCTCAAGTGCTAATGAAATGCAGTAAATCGGAAACTGATGAATAAAATTAGTTGTGCCATCTAACGGGTCCAAAATCCAACGAGCTTTATTAGACGCTTGAAACTCTGTTTGATTTTCGTTGAAGCTGGTTTCTTCTCCTAAAAAATCAACGTCCGGGCACAGCCTAGCCAGTTCTTTTTGGATTAACATTTCTGAAGTTCGATCAGCCTCACTAACCAGCCCTGCTTTATCTTTTGTTTCTATCTGGCTAATTTTTCCAAAATATCCCAATAAACAGGCTCGACCAATCTTAACCGCCCCCAAGGCGGCTTCAAACCTAGACTTTTTCATATTTTTTTTCCCTGATTTGACGATTTTTTCATCTATAAGGTACAATATAGAAAGTTTAAGAAAAAGTCATTTAAAACGGAGTCAGACACATGAGCCAAAAGACAGATAAAATGTTAAAACTTGCACTGGTATTTTTTGTTTCGTTACTTTCTTTTTCAATAGGAACGTTTGTTGGCAAAAAATATTCTGACAACCAACATAAACTTTCGCAACTGGAGCCACAAAAAAATAGCGAAACTAATTCAAGTCACGACTTTGCAACAACAAATTCAGCTGAAGTAAAATCAGAATCGGCAAAGACAACTCCAGAGCAATTACTTACTGATAACGAAGTGGCAAAAATCGCCGAAGAGTTTGCAACCGATACAACAGATTCTGATATTGATTCACCAAATGAAAAAAATATTCCAGTTACCGAATCTGAAGCTAAAGACATAAAAGAAATTACCGTCGGAAAAACACCGGTGACAGCAAAACCCTTGGCTCCTGCCGTTGCCTCCTCTGTAACAAAAACTACTGCTGTGCCAAAACCAGCTACCAATGCCGCACAAATTCAAACAACTATTGAAAAGATCAAGAAGATGGAAACTCGCGAAGTCGCAAGCATTCTTCCGTCGAATCGCTACACTGTGCAGGTAGGTTCATTTCCAACACAGGCTGAAGCCGATAAATTATCCGGTGATTTAATCAATAAAGGCTACAAAGCCAGTGCTGTTTCAGCCCAGGTCAACGGCCAAACTTGGTTTCGAGTTCATGTTGGATTATTTCCAAGCGTAAAAGAAGCCCAAGATTACAAAAAAGGTTTTCTAGAAAAAACAAAATTGTCTTCAGCTATTGTTCAGCGCGTACAAAAATAATTTATAATGAAATGCTAAAGCCAATCTTAAATGTCACCGCAGGTACAATCTGCGGGCTGTAGGACGAAGCCGTTAAGAAATCCATATCAGTCTCCAACAACAAATAACTGAGCCGGCCAATGGCTGCGGCTCCAGCGCCAAACATAAGCGTGTTAGAAGAAGACGTTGAACTTGCACCAAACAGTTTTGTCATCACTTGGGATTGAGATGAGCCAATCAAAGTCTGCGCAAAAATATCGAAATTAATATTGTTTTGGTTATCCGTGTGAAAAACCTGACATCCGAGCACACCTGCGTATTCTTTTTTCTCGTTATCAACGTTAAAACTAGCATTTCCGGTAGAATCTAAATGACGGCCGTAAAAAATTCCGAATCGCAATATATCCATTTGATAGGCTACGCTAAAGCTTTGATAATTTACAGATTCTTTTGACTGGGCCGAGGTGTCTTCATAGCGAAGCTGCGTTTGCAATAGTGGGACATCAATAAAACTTTTAGCCCATGAAATACAGACTACAGCTTGAATAAAAAAAACTAAAAAAGCTATTTTCATTTTGGCTTTGTACCAGCAACTTTGTCTTCAATTTTTTGGATTATCGTAAGTTGATCTTTCTGCTGGCAAGTTAGTAAATCTTTATTTGCTTTCTCAAAGTTTAGATATTTTAGAATAAATTCACAAGATTCCAAAGAAAATAATTTATCATTTTTGGCCTGATCTGCAAAATACTTGAATAAGTGATCAGGCGAAATAGTCTCACTTTCCCCCAAAGTTGAAATCGATTTTTGTAGCTCTGTTAGGTATTTTACGATTTTTTGCCCAATTATTATTTTTGCATCAGCCAAGGAAATTTGTTTTTGCTTGGAATATAAATCCGTCCATTGCTTTAAAAATCGGGCATGCGGAGTGCCAATCTTGTAATAGTCAAGCGCTGTAGCTGTTGAATCACTTGACTGGTGCAATATATCATCAACTCCGGCATTGATTCGTTCTTGAGTGACATATTCGCCAGCATCATCGCTTTGCAAAGATAAAGTTCTTGAGTTGCTGAAAGCAGGCAGTGACCATTTCATAAAATTAGGATCATTCGTGTAAAGCCAGCCCCAAAAGTCGGCTAAGCCTTCATTAAGACCACGTAAATAAAGTTGATTGAATAAACCCACGCGAGTTTTTTCCGAAATAATATTAGGCGCAGGAGTTAACTTCGTAGATTCGAAAACCATCGGGCTTGAATGCGAAGTTATTGGCGCAATCTTATTTGCGGCCGCCGCTTTTTTAATTACGAGTTTATAAAATAAGGAATGAAAATGTTCGTGCGCAATAATTCCTGCGTTGAAGGTGATTGGCAATTCAGATTCTGTAAACGGCACAAACATCATTGCATCCGTGACTCCATCATAAAAAGCATTGTTTTTTTCGATACGCGAGTCGTCTTTGACGATTTGAGTTTCCAACCCTACGCTGCGTGGCCACTGGTTAGTTTCACCAGCCCCTAGTTGCAGATCTAGATTAGCCATGTTTTGCATATGATAATAAATTGTCGCCATTTGGGTTGAAATAATATCAGTTGGAATAAAAGTGGATCCCGACTTGATGAAATGCGCTTTAGGTGAACTACCCGTTAACTGGGACCCGCTAAGGCCTGCTGAATAAAAAAACCGCGCGAAATGACCCGACACTTCGGGTAGTTTTGAAATAGCAAACAGCTGCACGGTTTTTAATTGGTAAGAATCCGCGCTTTCTTGCACAGGAATTTGCACAGAGACCGTACCGCTTGCGTCCCCCACATCAGAATGCTTGGCGCACGAACATAGCAGCAGGGCGAGTGATAGAATTTTTACGAGACTGCAACTGTTACGCGCCACCAAATACCCCTTAATTTATAAGTTCAAATGAATCGGAAAAGCACTGCGTTATTTTTAGACTATTTCGTCGAATATCTCAATTTTTATGGGTATTTATCTTGTACTCATGGACCTTCTTGAAAGCATTACAAAAAATTTGAATCCCGCGCAAAAAAAAGCTGTCGAAACTTTAGACGGTCCGGTATTAATTTTAGCCGGCGCTGGATCTGGAAAAACGCGAGTCCTGACCTGTCGGATGGCCAACCTGATCGCGAATGGGGCTGCGGCTCCAGATGAAATTCTTTGCGTCACTTTCACTAACAAGGCCGCCAAAGAGATGGAGCATCGTAGCTTTAAAATCTTAAGTGAAATCGGAATGCCAGTAACACGCGATCTTTGGGTTAATACTTTTCACTCATTTTGCGTTCGCATTTTACGTCAGCACATTGATCTACTTCACTATAAGAAGCCATTTATTATTTATGATTCCGGCGACCAGCTGGCACAGATAAAGCGTGTTGTGACAGCGCTGAATATCAATGATAAGATGTTTCCACCAAAAAACTTTCAATCACGTATCAGCAATGCAAAAATGCTGGGACTTACTCCGGAAGTATTAAAATCAGGTCAGAATATTCATAATGTGAAATTAGATCCTAAAACTCTTGAAGTCTACGAACGTTACGAAGAAGAAATGAAACGCGCGAACGCTTTAGATTTTGATGACCTACTATTAAAAACTTTAGAACTTTTTAAAATGTATCCGGCGCTATTAGAGCAGTTTCAAAATAAATTTAAATACATTATGGTAGATGAGTACCAAGACACCAATCACATTCAATACTTGCTGGTGCAAATGCTAGCTAAGGCCCATCGAAATTTGTGCGTCGTCGGCGATGAAGACCAGTCGATTTATTCTTGGCGCGGAGCCGATATTACCAATATTCTGGAATTCGAAAAAGATTTTCCCAATGCCGTAGTTGTGAAATTGGAAGAAAATTACCGCTCGACCAGCAACATTGTAACGGCGGCAACCAAGTTAATAAGTAACAATACTCAACGTAAAGAAAAGACTTTATTTACTAGTAATCCTAAAGGTGAACTGATTCAGATTCGGGAAGAGCGAAATGAATACGATGAAGCCCGGTTCGTTGCACACACGATTCAAAGTTTAATTTCGGCAGGCGAAAATAATTTAAACAACTATGCCATTTTCTATCGAACCAATGCGCAGTCGCGCGTGCTTGAAGAACAGTTACGGGCTTTGGCCTTACCCTATCGCTTAATTGGCGGCATACGCTTTTATGAGCGCGCTGAAGTCAAAGATATGTTGGCCTATTTGCGACTATCAATAAATTTCAGTGACGACATAGCACTAAAGCGCATTATTAATGTGCCGGCTCGCGGGCTTGGTAAAACGACAGTCGAACAAATTGAATCCACTTCCAGTCAGCGAAAGCTGTCGATGTTCGATGGGATTAAAATATTAATTGATGAAAAATATTTCAATGCAGGCACTACTGGTAAACTTCGACGCTTTGTCGATTTGATTGAAGATTTACATAATCAACAGGGTACTTTTAAACTTTCGGAATTCTTCTCAGAAGCTTTAGAAAAAACTGATTATGTGAACATGCTAAAAAAAGAAGATACACCCGAGGCCGAAGCGCGCATAGGAAACTTAGAAGAACTTGATAATGCCATTAACCAATTTGAAAAAGAACGCGGCGACGACGCTAGTCTTTCGAATTATTTAGAAGAAATGACTTTAGCTTCAGATCTGGACCAAGCTGATACTCATTCCACGCAAGCCATCACCATGATGACGATGCATATTTCTAAGGGTCTAGAATACCCCTACGTGTTTATCGTCGGCTGCGAAGAAAATTTGTTTCCTTCCAGTCGTGGAGATGAAGAAAATGCTGATGATATGGAAGAAGAACGCCGCTTAGCCTACGTGGGCATCACACGCGCGCGCGAAAGACTATGGCTTACACATACTAAAATTCGCCGCGTATGGGGACAAGAGCAAATGAATCCTCCATCAAGATTTCTAAAGGAAATTCCAAAAGAGCTTACTTTCTTTTCAGCTGCGGTGATGGCGGTGCAAGCTCCACGCTTTGCTTCAACTTACGGAAAATCCTATGACGAAGCCGATCAACGCAATTCGTATTCGCAGCGACATCAAGCTTATGATGAGTATTCGCAAGTCGAGCGCGTGGTTGCAAAATCTTCGGGCTATGACAAAGGCCAGCGCGTGCGTCATCCTACTTTCGGCGTGGGAGCTATATTTGCATCTGAGGGTTCAGGCGATGACCTAAAAATAAGCGTTTTATTTCAAGATAATACAATAAAGAAATTTGTTGCGAAATACGCGCGACTAGAGAAAGTATAAGATCATTTTTAAAGACCAAACCAAAGGAGAATTTATGAAAACGTTTTTTACAATTATATTGGGAGCCTTGTTAACACTAACAGTACATGCCGCTCCACCACCACCCGCTAAAAAAGTAGTTCCAAGAAAAACGGTTTCACCTGCGTACCAACAAAATACGAGCTTAACTCCGTCATGGGCAATGGGAAATGGCTTTCGTCATGAATTGGATTTGAACTTATCGAAAGGTTATTTAAACACTTACTACAACGGTGCTAAGAACATTACCGACATCAACATCGCCGGGTCTTACAGTTTTGATATCGGCCGCAATTTTCAAGTCGGCGGAGATGCTGGTTTCCAATCTGTTGACAGCATTAGTCACTTAACTGCTGTAGGAACTGGTACTTATAACTTAGATTCAGACTATTCTAATTCTATTTTCTTTAAAGCTGGCCTTGGTTTATATCCGGTAACACGCATTAACCTTACCACTGCAAAAATCGAAGATAAAAACGAAGTCGGTTTGTTTATTGCTGCCGGCAAACGATTTAAAATCTGGGAACATGTTAACTATAAACCGTTTATTTCAATTACAAAGATTAGTGATTTAGATGCACAGTTTTCAATTGTGTTCTTAAACGTATCCTTAAATTTTAATTAATTTTTAGCTGATTTTAGTTTAAGCCACTCATCAAGATACATTTCGTAATCGAGTGGCTTTTTTATTTGTTCTGGATCAGGATTAATGTATTCAGCTTCAACCCCATCCCATCCTTTGTATTCTCTTTTTTTAAGTGATACCGATGTTTCGAATTGTGGAGTGTAATAAACTTTACCGCCGCCATCGGGAATATCTAAAGAAAAATTGGGCATCGCTAAACCAGATAAGTGCCCCCATAATTCTTTTTGTATCTGCAATGAATCCTCGATTGTGGTTCGCAAATAATCGGTGCCGATAGAAGGATCGCATTGAAACATATAGTAAGGCTTGGCACGCAAGAATAACAGACGCCTAGATAGGGCCTGTACGATGGCAGGATGATTGTTGACGCCGTTTAAAAGCACCATCTGATTCATTACTGGAATGCCATGATCAACCAACATTTCTATCGCTGAGGCTGCTTCAGCAGTTAGTTCGCGGGGATGATTGAAATGAGTCATTAAAAAAACAGGCTTCGCTTTTCGAATAATATTTACCAGACTTGTTGTGATACGCATTGGGGCTACCACCGGCATCCGCGTACCGATACGAATAATTTCAACGTGCTCGATCGCGCGTAAATCTGTTAACACTCTTTCAAGTTGACCATCCGAAACAGTTAAGGGATCCCCGCCCGATAAAATCACTTCACGCAGACCCGTAGTTTTTTTTATATAGTTCAAAGCGTTTTCATACTCGGCAGCTTTTATGAAAGCTTGGTCAGCGCCAGTAAAATGTTTGCGAGTGCAGTAGCGACAGTACACGCTGCAAATATCGGTAATTAAAAATAATACCCGATCAGAGTAGCGATGGATAATCCTTGGAACCGGATTATTTTTCGATTTTCTTTCTCCTAACGGATCAAGTAATCCTTGCGAAGGATCAAACAGCTCGCTTGCGTGCGGCACTAAAATACGACGTATTGGATCCATCTCGACAGACTTAGAAGCAAGGCTTGCGTAATAGGGCGTAGTTCGAATATTAAATACTTGCCGCTCAGTCGTTTTAGAATGGTGAAAAACTTTTCGTTCATTTTCACTTAAATCGAAATGCGCATCAAAATCACTTTCGGATTTTAACGAATGACGTAATTGCCAACTCCAATCTAACCAATCGGACTGTGAAACACTTAGCGGCTTTGTGCTTGGTTCAAAATTTAACTTCATTTCAAGTAGATATTTACGAAATTCCAAGTAAAATGGTAGCCATATGAAAAAAGTTATACTTATTTTAAGTTATTTTTCGCTAATCCTAGTTTTTTCAGCGTGCGCAATTGCCTTCTAATTCCTCCGCCAAGCGCCAAGTTAACTCGTTTAGCAATGGTCACGATATCTTACGCAAAGAAGTCAGCAGTGCCGTTATTTACTCAGATTCAAAGTAAATTAATCGATCAGAACTGCACGCAATGCCATAGCGGGCTCGCGTATCCATCAATTCAAATATTAAAATTTGATGATATTGGGAATTATAAATGCTTAAAAAATCATTTATGGGATCGTCTGCATGGCAATGGGGTTCCACAAATGCCGCTAAGTGGTCTTTCTCCGCGAAATAAAAATGCTCTTTTGGCCCTAGTAGACCAGTGTTTAAAAGCTGGTAGCCCGGCTCCGTAGGGCCACCTGCGTTTTATTATAAGGCGTTATTGAAACCAAAATAGGCTTTTTTGAATTTTCAAAGAATTAACACGCCTAAAATATAAGTTATTGATTCAGCTTATGAATTTCTGCAATCTTTTTTTGGGGCACCAATAGTTGTTCGCCCGTCCCAGGCTAAGACATATTTTAAGTTCATTATTCCATAATAGTTTCGGGCTGTTAACTACCCTGTTCCAATTAGACACATTGGCGTGGTCTTCGCTTTCATAATCCTATGAAGAGTTATTTGTTTTAAGAACTTATTACTGGAGGATTTATGAAGCACGACACGAATAAAAAACCTAGCAACCAAAAACAAAAATGGTTTCTATCAGCCCTGTTATTCGCAGCCTTGGGTAGTAATTACTACTTTCAAACCACCTCTAAAAATGCCGGACTGCTAAATATGGCTTCAAACGCAGAAAATGAATCAGGAACCGCAGCACATAATGCAAAGGCGGACGGAGCATCATTTCAAAAATCAGCCGTTCAAGGAAAAGTTACTACAGATTGCAAAGATTGCATCACCATGACAGCAGCAGAGTTTAATAATTTGAAAATTTTAGCTCAGAAAGTTGCGGCCCAAGAAACTGAAGCTAAAAAAGAAACACCTGAAGAAAAACGTAATCGCATCAAAGATGAAAATTTGAATAAAGAAAAAGTAAAACGTGAAAAAGAAAAAGAGAAAAAAGATGCTGAGAAAGAGAAACTTATAGAGCAAAAAAAGGCGCGCACTGAAGAATTTAAAGAAAAAATGGCAGAAGCTGCTAAAGAGTGTAAAGGCGATGTCGAATGCTCGACCAACGAAATGGTTTCATTGCTGCAAGACTATACTGGTGATTCAAAAATCGAACCTAAAGACGTTAAAGCAGCTTTTAATCAGTACATTGCAAAAGACTTAAATGCAGCTTTACGCGATCCCGAACAGGCTGGCGTGCTTTTGCAGGCCTTGATTCAGATCAATTCTGATATCCCTGCTGAATACCGCAGTCTGAAAGAAAAAACGAACGACATTATCAAAACCGATTCAATGAGAAAAGGCTTAGAAATAAATAGTAATTTTAAAATGGCCGACCTGTTAACCAAAGCTAAGCGTCCAACAGAAGCCTACAATTACTTGATGATGGCTAAACAACAAGAAGCTTCACTAATTTATTCATCAGATAAAATGATCGGAGCGTCTTTGTTTGGTTCACAGCAGGCTCATGATTTAGCGACCATGGATTACATTCGCCGTAATTATATTCCTGATTTCACGAAAATGTTATCGAGTCTTGCAAACCTAAACGGAGTTGATACAGGATCAAGTGCTACCACAACAGCTTCGACAACAATAAACAAGCCCAGTGAGACGACCGCAACAACTCGCACGAACACGCGATCTGAAACATTAAGCGACCGAAATGTTAAAACACAAAATGATGATGATGTTTTAAATGGAGTAAAGTTTGGTAAAAAAACGCCAAATCAAAGAATCAACCGTACCGCTGTTACTCAATAATACTAAAAAAAATCCGGAGAGGGTTTCCCCCCTCCGGCCCTGCTCACCACCGACAAAATGTCTTCGAGCTGATTTCTAAGATGCCGTACTTGCTGCAATCACGTTGTTATCAAAAGGTGATGGCGGCTTTAGATGTTAATCCGTAGTTGATTTTATTATCCAGTCCCGAACTTCCGTCTTTCCACGCTTGTCCTGGAAATAAAACTCCGAACTGATTCGACCACAACACGCGATCACGCGGCTTGTAAAGCAATTCGATATCTAATTCTGTTCCTAAGTCTTTTGAAAAGTCCAGAGAATTTGTTGGATTTACCATCAACTGTCCATAAATCAAAGTCGACTTCAAATCCAACTTTTCATTCCACATATATTTCACTGATGGAGCAAGATAGGCAACGTTACCTACGGCTTCATCATCCGCGGAATTCCCAACACTTAAAGATGTGTCGGAATGAATTATTTTTGTCGTCAAGAAATCACGTCCGCCCATGCGATGATTGAATAAAAGTAAAGCCACATCATAATTTCTATCGAACTGATACCCTTCAATAGTATTCTGTGTCGTAGGATCATCTCCGCTGGCTACACCAAATTTGGCTGCGAATTCCCACTTAGAATCGCGAGCTGGAGCCAGAACTTCCGCAGCAACAGCGTAAGCATTAAATTTTACCGGAGTTCCTGCGATAGAAAATCCCGTGTCACCTGTTAAAAAGCTGGCTTCTAATTTAAATTGAAAAGCTTCCCACGATCTACCAAAAAATAAATTTACAGTTTGCGTAGCCCAGCCCGAATCCAAAGTAGCCCCTGGAAAAGGTAATGAATTTGGACCTGTTAAAGCATCGTTCGATTCAAGGCTACCGCGCCGAGTTTGGTGAAATAAACCAGCTTTTGCGCCAATGTCTTTGTTGTCGTACTCGAAAACGAAGATTTGATCATTCAGCGTAACACCTTGGCCAAAATCTTTTTGCGATACACGCGCTAATATTGGCATGAAGGAAATATTGTCGACGATGAATTTATAACCAACCATATCTTTAATATCATACCAGTGCGCAAACGGATCTAAACCCGCATTATGAGTAATGCCCAGTCCAAAATCAATCGGTGCCCGACCACCGACAAAAGATCCATATTCTTGATTCACGTTCAAATAAAGTTGAGTGAAATGAATTGCACTTGAGGCTTTGCTTTCTGAGGTCACATTTGGACTATTGCTGGTATTGCTAAAAGGGCTTAAGCCCAAGCCAAAAATGGCTCCAAGTTGTGAATTTTGATAGGCTGGATGCATATTTCCGAAAACATCAAAACGACTAATGATATTGATGCCATCAGAAGCGATAATTTTTGGCTGCAGATAAAGATAATTTAAGCCATACGCTTTGCGCTCTTTCGAGTCAGCTAAGGAAGGCCGATCAATCTCATTGTACTCAAGCCGATACCCACCGGACCAGTCAACAGACATTGCGAAAACCTTGCTACAGGTCAAAACTAAACTTAGTAAAATTATTTTTTTCATTCTAGAACCTACATTTCTTTCTTTGTCCGCAATTACTTTTGCACAATACCCATAACGTCGGATTCCTTAATAATCTGTAACTCTTCCGACTCGAACTCAACTTTTGTTCCAGAAAATTCAGAAAACAAAACAACATCGCCGATTTTTACATCTAACGGCCGGATATTTCCTTTTTTATTCTTAGAGCCATGACCGACGGCCAGCACTTCACCTTCAAGATGCCCTGCAACTGTAGTTACTGAATCAGGAATAATGATTCCCCCAGCTGTTATTTTTTCAGCCTGCACGACTCGAATAACCAAACGATCCGCCAATGGAGTTATAGCTTTTGAATAATCGATATTTTTTAGTTTCTTTTTCACCGGAGCTGCTACCGCTGGCGCAGTAATTTTTTTCGGCGGAGCCTTTTTCTGGGCTGGCTTTTTAGCAGGTGTAGTTTTCTTAACTGCAGCTGATTTCTTTGCAATCGCTTTCTTTACCGCAGGCTTCGCTTTTTTCGCTAGCACCTTTTTTTTGGGCACTGGTTTTTTTGCGGCCTTTGGTGGTAATTTCTTACTGGTTGATTTTTTAACAGCGGACTTTTTCTTTGCTTTATTTGCCATGACGATTCTTTTCCTCTTCATAATATTTTTTATACATAATATCCCACTCTGGCGAACCTTCCATCACGTTTCGCTTAAGTGACGCCACCTTATCACGAGCTTTTTTATCAATGTCGTTATGCTCTTTCACGAATTCAATGATCGCTTTTTTCGTAGCCTTTAAAGCTAAGTCGTCATCCGAAAAATCGGCAATGTCATCGCCCCAAACTTTGTCAGTCACTTTGTGCGCCAAGTGACTTTGGCGATCTTCCGAGATAATCATAAAATAAGTTTTCTTTCTTTGGCTAATTTTTGCTTGAGAATGGGAAACATCTTATGGCGTTGAAATTCCGAACCGTGTTGCCGCTGCAATTCATCGATCATTCCCATAACTTCACGGTCTAGGCCTTCCTCTTGTCGATAATTTTCGGTGATACTATCAACAATCGTTTTCAATACGACTTTTTCATCGACTTTGAAGGTAATCAAATTTTGTGTTTTCCATTGGTTTAAGATTTTTTCTGAAAGTCTTTGTATTTGACTTGTAGTGAGCTTCATCATTTTATGTTTCTATGCTCCTTATTTTGACCCAATTAAAGACCATTTGCCGACTGTTGACAAGCGTGAATGCGGTTGTTGTAGGCTTGTGTTTTTTTGCCTCTTTTTCGCTAGTAGCTTCGCCTAGCGGTCTATGGCCCTTCGGGACTGACGAACAAACCGCTCAGAAAATGGAAAAAAAGATGGATGCAAAAGAGCTTTCGGCATCAACCAGCTATTTCGCACGGGGCCCCTATTTTTTGAGCGGACAACTGTGGAATACGACCGAATTTCAAAGCCAATTGCAGAAGCAAAACTATCGTCTTCGTGAATCCACACAAAGTGTGCTTGCTGGTGATGCAAAAAAGCTTGAAAGTGCGGATTGCGTAGCAGCGCTAACGACACAGCTGTTAAATTTACCTAGTATTGAAAAAATCGGATGCTGGCAGTGGCAGACCCATCGTAATGAAAATTTTTTGGTTGTGGTCTCTGATTCAAATACGATTTTAAAAATTTTTAAAGGCTTGCCTTGGCAAGAAAATTGGCACGCGGCCCTTGACCCCGTGTTAGTTGCGCAGTTTCGCGGACAAGAACCTATCATGCAAAGTGAACTTCGTATTTCTGATATGCCCGTAAATTGTTTAAATGCTGTCATGGCCATAGAAGATAATGATTTTCTAGATCATTCGGGCGTAAGTTACACCGGCATGGCAAGGGCCTTTGTTAAAAATATAATTAAGCTGCGGGCGGCACAGGGCGGCAGTACGATCACCCAACAGTTAATTAAAAATTATTTTTTAACTCCTGAAAAAACTTTGAAACGAAAATTAAAAGAATTTTACTTAGCTATTAAACTGGAATCGGAGTGGAGCAAGGATGAAATTCTAGAGACCTACTTAAATATTATTTATATGGGTCAATCCGGAGCTTTTCAAGTTCATGGGTTCGGTGCTGCAGCCACTGTCTATTTTGACAAAAATTTGCAAAATTTAAAGCTATCGGAATGTGCTTTACTGGCTGCAATTATTAATAATCCTGTCCAAAATAACCCCTGGAAAAAAGCCGATAAAGCGCTATCACGCCGTAATCTTGTGCTGACAAAAATGCGCGATTTAAGTTTAATTAGCAGTGTGGAATTTACTTCAGCTCAACAAGAGCCCTTGCCTAAGCCGATTCCAGTACGCGCGCAGGAAACTGCTCCGTACTTTTTTGATGCTGTACGAAAACAAATGTTGCAACTTGGTATTCCGCCTGAGGGCGCACAAATTTTTACAAGTTTAGATCTCGAAGCGCAGGCGCAGGCGCAGAGGTCCTTATCGAAACATATTGCCGATCTTGAATCCGCGCGCAAACACTTACAAAATAATAAAGAGCGGGGCTCGAGACTAGAAGGCTTGGTGTTGTCCTCCGAGAATTCCACTGCCCTAGTCAATGTTGTCGTCGGGGGACAAAATTATCGACAAACACAATTTAACCGTGCACTTGAAAGTCATCGCCAAATTGGTTCGTTATTTAAACCTTTTGTATATTTAGCGGCGTTGATTAATGGGTTTCCGGATGATACCAATGTTAATCCTGAAACTATAATTGCCGATGAAAAATTTGAATGGTCCTACGCTAAAAATAAAAAGTGGTCGCCCGTAAACTACGAAAAAAAATTTTTAGGCCCCGTGCCTTTATACTATGGCCT
>JAYUWH010000095.1:0-96420 GCA_043753645.1 Bdellovibrionales bacterium | reverse complement strand
AAAAATGGAATCGATTGTTAATATAAATCCAGATCCGCTTCCGCCACTTGGACTGATTGTTAAATTTGTAAATGCGGCAACCGTTCCAGGCGCTGGTGCCAGGGTTATTGGATCAACAACTTCTAAAGATTTCATTGTCGACACGCCCACCGCATCGGTCACTTTTATGACTACAGTGCCCTTTGTTAGGTTAGAGCTATAAACGCCTGAAGGCGTGACCGAACCTGGACCACTTATCATTTCAAAGGTAAAGGGAGCTGCACCACTGTTAGGAACTATATGGTATGCAGAAGACGTCGGAAGTCCCCGCACATCATCAGACACATCGGGCTTTAAACGGGCTTCAACATCCAGTAAGCTGTCCAGCGCTGGACAGCCGGTCATGAATACAACCATCAGTATACAAACACTTAAGGATTTAAAAATATTCATGTTGTACTTTTCGGAAAGTCTAGTTTTTTCTAAAGCTCAAAATGTATATCAAGGTGATGTATTTCAAATTGATACGCTGCTTACTTATAACACTTACTAAATAAGCTAGGTTATGAATGAATCGATGCTGCAGAAAAATAAATCTTGCGAATTATAGAAATTCTTTACGACAGATTCTATTGATACTGAATTCCGTCGATAAAAAATAAATTTAAATTTTTTCGTAAGTTCAGTTTAGAAATTGTTCCACTAACGTGCACTGGACTGATATCGGCTGGCTGCGCTTTGCGATTGATAATGGACCTTGCGTTACCTAGCGACCAGTTAGATATGGCAAACAAGCTTGCCGCATTGTAGGATGTTAATACATTGGCATCCACAATACTTAATTGAACATCTATTAAAGAAAAAGAAGTATTTTGATCGGCATTAATATTAACGTAGCTTACGAAAGTAAAAACTTTACTTGCATAAAGCAGAAGCGAATTGCAAGTGCTGTCACCGTGGTACTCGCGCATGTTAATGAATTCCATATTAGAGGAAACAAAAGAATCTTTGAAGTATGAGCTACCAGAGGTTCCTTCCCGTGTACACGTTGGGACAACTGGTAGATAAAAATGATTTGCAGTCATTTGAGTATATGCTGAATTGGCGGGGTCTGTAATAACAGGTGCAGAAACTTGACCTACACCAGAGCTTGACGATCCGCTAGAACATGCCGTCAAAACTGCGAATGAAAAACCTAATATTAATAACATTTTCATTTGCGTACTTCCTTTTTTACTTAAGTGACGAACCAACGTACACTTCGCCATTCGGACTATCCCAAAATAATTTAACTTCGTTTATTTTAATGTATGCTACTGCCACTGTTCCGCTTTGAAAGTATTTTTTATCTTTTAAATCAACTTTAACTAATTCCATTTTTATCAGCACGCGTCCCGAGCGGCCGCCCTGCTGGGATGCAATTTGTTTTGCTAAATCTTCTGAAATATATACGCTTTCGAAAACTTTAGCGTTAGTTAATTTGAACACGTATCCCGTAGGAACAGTAAAGCTTTCTGAGCTTTGGGGAACTGGACGTGGCGTTACAATCGTCATTGGCATTTGGCTAATAATATCTGCCGCAACGCGGGTTCGCGTAAGAATAACAGTATCTTCATTCAGTATATCTTCAACAGGAACAGATTTTGTTTTAAAATTGTACTTTCCGATACTGGCTGTAACGTCGAACTGATATTCAGACGCTTTAAAACTTTTAACTTTTTCATCAATTTCAGCTATGATTTTATTTTTCTCTTTTTCAAATTCGAATTCATTATTTTCAACTTCATCAAAGTTACTGTCAGGCTTTGCTTTCCAGTAAGCCGTAGCCACATCAGCTGTTTTCCAAGACTTAGTATTTTGCATCGTAAAAAAGAACAGCTTATTCCAGGCCGGTGCAAGTTGTTGCATTTCTTGTTGCGCCTTGTCTTTGCTTGCTTGTTCGTCTTTGTTGTCTTGCTGTTTTTTAATGTCTGACAATTTTTTAGCAGCATTTCCCAATGCACCAAAATCGAACGCAACAGAAAATTGGGAACATGTTAGAAGTGCCACGATCGAAATAAATACTTTCATAGATTAATTCTCCTTTAATCAATAGTTTTACTGCATTCATTATCGGAAACTTTAAATCATTAGAAAGTCCATCGAGCTTAACTTGAGTCTATCTTGAGTTATTCTTGAGCCTGTGGTCTTAGTTATACGCTGTCGTAGTGGCCTAATAATCCGATAAGAAGTGATGCTGAAAAAATGGGAATACATTTTACTTTTAGTCGTTGCTGCTACTGCAACGTCTTGCAGTGAGATCAACAGAAAGGGCTACGCGCCATCACTGACCGCAGATTTACCATCCACAGTCCCTAATCCAGTACCAACAATTCCGACGACGAAAGAAGAAGAACTGGCGCAACTTGTGCTAGAATTTAAAACGCATTATAATGCTTCATTTAATTACGTCATTGATTTTAAGCCTTCATCCTACATGAATTCAGGTGGTGGTAGTACCACCGTCGGCGTGTGCGAAGTGTACTCCGATGGCAGTAAACAAATACACTTCAATGAAAACTGGTGGCCCACAGTAACTGCAGTCAGTAAAAAAATAATAACGTTCCACGAACTGGGACACTGCTTTTTCAACCGAGCCCACGACAACAGGGCCTATTCGGGTGGGCGCCCTTACAGTTTAATGAACGCATTTATTGATCCGTTAGTTTTGTATTTTCCACAATACACAAATTACTACCTGAACGAGTTGCAAAGTCCGATAGCACTGTCTGTACCGTCTTACCCGATAACTTTTAAAACTAACAGTGATGGTGAATGTTCAGAAGAATAGATTATTAAGAAATTAATATATCGACGCAAGCACCCGTCGCCGAATTGTAGAACTTCACGCCAGCACCTAAATCCAAGCAGGCTTCTTTAATGATACGTAAACCATTTCCAGATCCATCTTCTTTATCGGTAAAAGTCATATTTTTATTGATATGTTTTAGCGCCTGTTCAGAAAAACCATGACCGGTGTCTTTAAATCTAATTTTTTTATCGTCAATCGTAATCGAAATTTCCTTTGTATCTGACTTTGTCATCGCACTCAAAGAATTCATAAACAAATTTAAAAATAAGGATGTGATAAAGCCCTGATCTGCCATTATTTTTCGGTCGCCCTGCACATTGACCCTAACGCCATTAAGTCTTCGATTCAAAATAGCTTTTACTTCTAGGATAGTCTCAGAAATGTTCACCATAGATTTATCCGTATTGGCTAAGACAGACATTTGATTAAAGCGAATTGCAATAGTTGTCGCATGTGTAAGTGTTTTTTCTATATCAGCAATTGCAGACTCAACCTGTGGATTGTTGTGACTTTTAGTTACAGATCTTAACAGATCAATTTGCAGCAGCGGCGTCGCAAGAATATTTTTCAAATCATGCAAAATGGCCGAGGCTTGGGTTCCAATCAATGAATACCTAGCTTGCGCTTTATTTTTAAGTTCACGTTCAAAATTTAAAACATGGGCAACAACCATCGAAGTTATGCAAAACAAACTGATACTCCAGATATTATCGTACACGTTCATAGCAGCGACAAGTTTTAAATTTCGATCGTAAGTGCAATAGTAAACAAGGCAAAATGCTGCTGTTGATAATACAAACGATGGGAACAAATATCTTTTTTTAAAGGGCAAGAACATTGCGCCGACCAACAAAAGTGGCATTAAGGCGTATTCATATGTAGGTCTGAACATTTCGCCTAAAACAGGATAAAGCATAAATGAAATTAAAGACAGGACATGAGCAAACAAATCAAATTTTCGCTTGATAGACAATATAATAATAGAAACAATACCTGAAGCAATAGTGAAACTTTTTGCAAATACAAAATAGACTTTTAAAACACTTTCTACCTGCGGGTACTCAATCACTGCAACAATTAGAGAAATAATCGTAAAATACAAATACAATCTGAATGCGTTTCGAGTTTGTCTATCCATGCAGGCTAGTTAGCTACTATTTCTTTGATAAGCTCTAGGCAGTAACCTACGCCTTTAATATTTGACAAGATCACATTATAAGGACCCATTTTTTTCTTAATATTGCCTAAGTGCGTATCAAAAACATTGTCTGAAATCTCAACATCTCCCCAGATTATTGCTGAAATTTTTTTCCGAGACATTCGCTTATCAGAATTCTCAAAAAGACACTTAAAAATTTTAAATTCAGTGAGTGTAAGCGAAAAAGACAAATCATAAATTATAACTTTGTGATCTCTTTCGTTAAGTTCGATCGGCTTTACATCAAAAATATTATTGATCACTTTTTTCATCTCTAAAGTTGTAAATGGTTTTTCAATCAAGGCCGTGATTTGCAAGTTTACACTGGCTATAGCGATCTCTTTGGTCGTTGACCCAGACATTAAAATCGACTTTTGCTGGGCAAACTGAACCTTGCCATCTTGAATAAGAGCTAAGCCATTACCATCTGGTAAAAAATAATCCGAAATCAGTAAATCAACCTTTTCGCTAGCTAAAATTTTATGCGCAGACTTCACGTCCTCTGCTACGGAGACTTTTCCCAAATCTGCTAAAGTATTTTTTAAACACAAAATAAATGACAAATCATCATCAACAATAAGCAAATGCATTTCAAAACGCTAACCTGTTTGGATATCTATTTCAATGCCATACCGTACTACTTTAGCTTAAACGTCTGGCTCTTGAGGATTTATTGAGTATGCTCGACTTGAAACATTGCACGAAGTCTCTAAAATACCCTGTTCGGTTACGAAAATATTTATCAAGAGCTGCTAAGTTTGAAAAAAAATCTTAATTTGCAGAGCTTATGCCATTAGTACTTTAACTAATACGATCCACCAACAAATTCCGCTTTAATTTTAATATCCCCGTTCGAAGTCGCATTGTTTAAAGCGCTGATAATAGCTTGCACATTAAGATCTAAATTTTGCGCCGAAGCCAGCACTAAATTACCATCAAACCGAATTGTCATTGTATCCACACTGGCATAGGAACCCGTGCCATTAGTAACCTGCACCGATTTACCCGAGGCACAGTGCGTGTCTAAATCAAACTCAACACGCGAATAGGTACCCGCCGGAACATTGGCTGCCGTGATCATCGTACCAGTCGAAACCACACTAACCTCATCAAGGACTAAATCAATATTTTCCGCTAAACCCGATACCGGCTTAAAGCGCAAACGTTTAAAACACATTTTCAAATTAGATACATTTAATTCGCCGACTTGGCCCATAGCAAAAGCAGTAAATGATTTAAATTGTAATGCGACTAACGGATTTCCGGTTGATGTCCCATTACTATTGGCACACCCGGCTGTGATTAAAAATAAAAAACTTCCAATTATTTTTTTCATATTCTAGCCTTTCTTTGCGACTGGAAACGTCGATAAAATAACATGATAAACAGGGCCTGCTTCACGAAACTCAGAACCTAATGCTTCTACTTTTTTTAAAGTCTCATCCAAAATTGTACGTAGGGCCTCAACTTGATTTTCAGGAATTAGTAATGTATGCCCAAGTAAATTACGCTGATCCCTTGGTATTAAATCTATGGACTGTGAAGCCAAATTAAACATCTGCTTATGAAACTCGCCTAAGGATAAGCGAAAAACTCCGCTGAAACAATCAAGCTGTTTTTCCGATGGCATAACTTGACCATGACTTGATTTTGTCAGAAATCCTTGCTCGTGTAGAAAGTGTAAAGAGTTTTCTATGTCTTTTAACGACACTTTTTGTACTAAGCGTACTTGTATCCACTCAGCTTTGTTTTCAAAATCCCGCCTGAAGGCCAATTCACGAATGGTCACATTTAGCCAATTCGAAAGATAATTATACACTTCAAGTTCTTTCGTACTTTTTTTCCTAAACGATCTAATTTTTTTTATTTCTTCGAAAGCGGCCAATCGAATTTTGGCTGAAGCGCCATCTGCTAAATCTAACAAAGCTTTGAAGTATGTTAATTCTTCCAAATTTAATTTTAAAACAAACTGTAATTTCTCTAAAGATTTTTCGGAAAGATTTCTGTTCTCAGATAAAATCATGGGTAAGTAACCCGTTGATAAATCGCATTTTTCAGCGACATCGCGTAAAGATAAAGATTGGTTCTCCCGCAATTGGACGAACCAGTCTTTCAGAAAGAGTCGATAATCATGATAATCAAAAAGATCGATCTTTACTTTTTTCATAGTTAGTTGGCTAACGATCCGCTGATGCCTTCAACCGTTGTCTTTAAATCTGAAGGGGCATTGTAACTATTAAGTGCGGTTAATATTGTTTGTACACCTAAAGTTAAAGTTCCATCAGCCGCCGCGACAAAAGTTCCACGGAATTTTATCGTCATACTTGAAGTACTTGAAAAGCTACCTTGCGCATTCACTAACTGGATACTTTTTCCAGATGCACAACTGGTATCTAGATCAAATTCAATTCGACGATACGTACCTTGTGGAACGCTAACAGCTCCTAGTAATGCACCACTATTGCTGATAACGATCTCTCCGATAGCGAAATCCTTATTGCCTGCATCTGTAGATGGCGCGGCTGTATCAACATCATCTGCTTTAAAACGCAGTCGCTTAAAACACATCTTTAAACTGGTAACTGCTGCGTTAGCTTCTTTTGCAGCCAGTAATCTCCATAATGGACTTTGATTTTGTGCGGTCGTATAAGAACCCATTTGTAAAGATATTGCTGCAGGACTGGTTGCTGACTTCGGCGCGCATCCGATCATATCTAAAGCTATCAACACACTTACTGAAACTACTGCTGCTTTCTTAATTGATAAATTCATTTAAATCCTCCTGTTAAAGAACTCGAGATTCATTCTCGTATTCATGAAACTAGAATAAACCTGATGAAAAATATTCGATATAAAATAATTTTGAAATGTGATCATATCATTTTGATAATATCGTGATTTATCAACTACTTACAACATTTTTATTATTTTTATGTATTTAAAAATACACTAAAAAAGTGATCAATATGTACCGTTTTACTACGCTTTAGGCCAGATACTATATTCTTTTTTAGAGACCAAATCCAATCGTGAACGTGTTCGTGCGCTACTCCGCTAGAGTTGCAAGGTTTTATTTCTCCGGAAAAGTTTTTGGTTAACCAATGACTGTGATACTGCAGCAGCTAGTCAGAAGAACAAAGCTATTCATCGGCTTCAGCATCCGGCGCGATTTGCCCGAACGGTTTTTTCACAAAAGTTTGTAAAACATGAAGACTTTTCATAGTCCACACAAAAAAAATTGATGGGTTTAATTCCATCAACTTTTTTAATTTAAACTAATATTTAAAATTACTTGCAGTCTTTTTTATCTTCGAAAGTTTTGCCAAGATCTTTTCCATCATAGCTCGCAGTTACTTTTTTTGAGGTAAGTGTGCCTTTACGAACAATTTTGAATCGAGATTCCGCATGTTTTAAACAAGCTGCTTCGTCATCAACACTTTTAAGTTCAACTGTTTTTTTTACCGTATGGCTAAAAAGCTTCTGTTTCTTTTCCAGCGCAAGCTTCACGAGCGATTTTTAATGAACAGTCGGCAGCAACTGCGCTTGCTGAACATAATGAAATGGCCGCGATTAATAAATTCATTTTCATATTCTATATCTCCTTAAATGGTTTAACTTGCTCTTCGATTGTTATGCTTAAATGGTTTTGTCTCAATAACTTGAGTTTGCTGGTCAGCCTCTGCCATCGTTTTGTCCTTAGCCCCTGCGAATTCACGCAGATTGATTGCTAGATTTCCAAGAGTTGACGCTTGATCTTGTAATTTCACGCCAAGTTCTGTGGTACTATGAGTGGTACTGACGTTGGTCTGGATCATTTGATCGATCTGATTTAAAACAACGCTAATTTGTGTGATTCCAGTGTTTTTCCCTAGGGCTGCTGATGAAATATCTTAGATCATACCGGTCACTCGAGTTCACGATTTCACTTAAAGATTTCTCAGATCGAATGGCAAGCTTCGTACAGCGTCAGCAACAACCGCGAAACCTTTACCTTGTTCACCAGCACGTACCGCTTCTACCGCAGCATTTAAGGCTAATAAATTTGTTTGAAAAGCGATGTGTTGAATTAAAATTAAAATCTCAGAGATTTTTCTCGAAGACTGATAAATATCTTTAATATTTTCAATTATGGCTTGAATCTGCGATTGACCTTTAGAAACTGATTCCTGGCTTCGCACATATAAAGCAGTCGCTTTTTGCGCTGTTTCAGAATTGACTTGAACAAGTGAAGTTAATTCTTTCATGGCAGCGACAGTGAAATGATCGTCGGATAAGTTAGCAAGTGCTTTATTTGCGGTATCGAAAAATGCATCCGACGAGTCTATCGCGGCTGTGTCTTCATCCATTTTTTTAGCATCAATATTTTCTAATAGTTTATCATGAGTGCTTGTGTATTTATCCCAAGTCGTAACAAATTCATCATATTGTTTTTGTTGAGATTCAGTCCGAGCTAAGCCTTCATACGACTTGCAATAGATGAAAAGATTTTGGCTGTATTGGTCGAACGACGTTTTTAAAGCTGCTCTTGTGTCAGCGTCGCCAGCCACTAAATAGTCTAATTCGGCTAATCGAAATAAAGTGGCATTTAACTTTATCTCTCCGACCCGACTAACACTCGGCAGTGCCAAGTCCGATAATTCCAGTGCCGTTCCTCGTAAATTTGAGGCTGAAAGCATACTGAAAAAACCAATTCCGGCAATAAAGATAGCCAGAAAGCCGAAGACAAAACTTGCTTTTGATTTAGAAATTTCCATTTTTATTAGCTCTGACAGCACTTAGAATCGGTCAAAACGGCATTCGAGTTAATGAGTCCTTTTAAAATTCCCAAAACTGGACTTAAGTTCTAGCTATTTTGTACTTGAATGTACAACTCGTTGTTTTTATCATCCTAAGAATGAAATTAAAGCTACCCCAAACAGCCACTGCCCCATTTTGCCCGTCTGAAGTTCAAGGCAGCATTGCCGTTTCACCGAGCCTTGGTTTTTTTAAAAAACTGTTTGTTTTTTTAGGGCCCGGCTTATTAATTTCTGTCGGTTATATGGATCCAGGAAACTGGGCCACCGATATCGAAGCGGGAGCAAAATACGGTTACAACTTATTATTTATAGTTTTATTTTCCAGCCTAATCGCCATATTTTTGCAGTGTCTAAGTTTAAGAGTTGGCATTGTCACCGGTAAAGATTTAGCACAGCTTAGTTTTAATAAATTTTCAAAGCCTGCTCGTCTTTCCTCGTGGTTTTTAGCAGAGATTGCGATTATTGCAACGGACATTGCTGAAGTTCTGGGTTGTGCTTTAGCGTTTAAACTTTTGTTTGGCTGTTCGTTGAAGCTAGGAATTTTACTGACCGCCCTGGACACGCTGATTGTGCTAGGGCTTAAAGGAATGGGATTTCGCCGCATCGAAGCTATTATTTTAGGTTTAGTTTTAACCATCAGCTTATGTTTTTTTATCGAACTTGTTTTAATTAAACCGTATTGGCCCGAAGTATTGGCTGGTTTTTTTCCGACCACTGATAAAATTTCATTGCGCGAGACTTGGTACTTGGCCTTAGGGATTTTTGGCGCAACGGTGATGCCACACAACTTATACTTGCATTCGTCAGTCGTGCAAACTCGTAAAATTGCTAATACACACGCAGGAAAAAAATCAGCAATTCAGATGAATACCATCGATACCACCGCATCGCTGCTGCTGGCGTTTCTTGTAAATGCGTCCATTTTAATTTTAGCCGGTGCCGCTTTTCATAATAAACCTGAATTAGGTACAGTAACGATCGATCAAGCGTTTCATTTACTAGATCCTATTGCGGGTTCTTCCCTTGCTGGAATTTTATTTGGAATTGCGCTATTAGCTGCAGGCCAAAGTTCGACATTCACCGGAACTATTGCTGGACAAATTATTTTAGAAGGCTTTCTTAATCTAAAAATACCATGCTGGAAACGCCGTGTGATTACGCGAGGCCTGGCGCTGATACCAGCTTATATTGGAGTTTCTGTTCTTGGTGATCAGTCAACGGGCCAGCTTCTGATTTTAAGCCAAGTCGTGCTTAGTATGCAATTACCGTTTGTAATTTATCCCTTGATTCGTTTTGCCAGCGACCGCAGCTTAATGAAAGAATTTACACTGACCCGTTTTGCAAAAATTATTTCGTGGTTGCTATTTTTAGGGATCGCTTTCGCAAATATCTGGCTTTTATATCAATTGGTGATAGGTTCGTAACGCACGGAGAACCCATGACGACCGAATTACAACTTATTGAAATCGAAACAAAACTAGCTTACCAAGAGAAATTGATGGAAGAGCTTAATAGCGTCGTCTATCAACAGCAGCTTAAATTGGACGAATTAGAAAAAATTGTTTCTGAAGTTCGAAAAAAAATAACAGACGATATAAATACGGCACACATCGCCCCACCGCACTACTAACTTAAATGTTTTTAGAAAGTTAATTCTTTTGAATCCGCTAAACGGCTAGGCGCGGTTTTAGGTACATTGACAATGACTTGGGCGGGAATCATGCCACCAAGGCGTAAAAATTTTCCTTTTAAGTGAGGATTAAAATCTTTTAATTTTTTTTGATCATTGTTAAAAAGCCCTAGCAACTTTTCATAGGGGACTTTTCGCTTCAGTTGAAAATAGCTGATTTGCAGTTCACCTTCTTTATATATGGGCTCTGGAAAATATAAATTGGCATTTTGTTCGACGTGCAAAGCCGCCAAATAAGTCGCATAAAAACTTCTAGACGCAAATCCAAAGCTTTTTTTAGCCGACACATTTTCGACCAAATTTCCAATATCATTGGACTTGTATTTTGTTACAATTTTTTTCAGACTTCCTACTCCATGGTTGTAAGCCGTGATGGCCAAGGGCCATGATTTCAATATTTGGTAATTCTGTTTAAAAATTTTTGCTGCTAATTGGGTCGCATAAACTGGATGATTTCGCAGATCTTGATTCACCGTCATGTAACCAAACTTTTTCGAGACATTGGGCATGATTTGCCATAATCCACTGGCTCCAACTTTCGAGCCCGCATGGATGTTAAAGGAACTTTCAACAAAAACCACACGGGTAAGCTCTAACGGAAGTTTTTTGTCTTTAAAAACTTTTTCCATCATAGGTAAATACAAACCTGAAATGCGAATAGCTTCCCGCATACGATCTTTTAAACCCATTTGCAGACGAATTTTTTTAACATCTTTAATTTTATATTTTTGTGCGATCAAACGTTTTTGCCGCCGCACGATAAGTTCTGATTCTTTTTCTTTACGAATTAGCGACCAGTCTTGGCGGGCATAGACTTGAGTTAAATCCAGTTCTCCAAGGATTTTATCAATATTTCCAGAATAATGAAAAACTCCCTGCTGCGTCGAATACTGCGTGTAGATTTTAATCCAAAAATCCACATCAGCTGCGAGTACCGGCGGCGTTATAAATGTCGTATTATCGTAACCCAAAGCCTCTACCTGATTCCACTGGGGTGCTGACCAAGCCTCAGACTGCGGATGACGAGCTATTCCCTTCGTTTTAGGAAAAGCTTCTACAGAAAAGAGTATGACAAAAAGTAAGATAGAGATTTTAATTTGCATGCTTACATTTCGGCGTTTACTAGACTAGATATGAGAAGAATAAAAGATTTATATCGCCTTAAAACATCGACATTAGTCTTGATATCGAACGATTTTGTTTTAATAACACCTCGGGTTACATAGTAAAATAAGAACGGAGGTTTCATGTCTTTATTTAAAACACTTTTTCTACTTTGCTTGACTCTAGCGACTCCTAGCTTACTTTTTGCGATGGGATCGTCCTATTTTATCGAGCCTTCTGCCGGTTACCGCTCTCACACCTTACGACTTACCAATTACACCGGAACTGAAAATAAAATAGTCATGACTTCACCCGTTTACGGTTTAAAATTAGGCTATCGAAGCATGATGGGAATTGATTTGGACTTGGCTTACGATTACTCGGCCGGCAAAGCCGAAATGTCGCCGCTGATTGAAAAAAATAATTTTTCGCAAAAAACTGCGGCCGTGCAATTGGGAATTAATGCCATGGGAATTATGAAGATATTTTTAGGTTATGGTTTTATGAATCAGTTGGACGTCGAAAAAGGATTACTTAATTCTGATATCAAATTGGCAGGGCTTGCCTATCAGGCAGGCTTACAGTTCAAGTTCATTTCGTTTGTGACCCTTGGTCTGCAATATAATCTTAATCAATTTAAAACTGTTGCGGGTTCAAGTTACCCACTAGGTGAAGCCATTGAAACTTATTATAATAAGCTTGATTCACAGGACTATTCAGCTAGTTTGTCCATATCTTTTTAAAAATCAGGAGATAACTTATGACATACGCTGGATTTTTCCGTCGTTTTGCGGCTTCTCTTATTGACGGACTTATACTTTTAATTCCAGCCATCCTTATCGGTGGCGGTATGCAGAATGCATTTACGGGCTTTGGCTTTGGTTTTATTTTAAGTTTTTTATACAAGCCCATTTTTGAAAGTTCGATTCTGTGTGCGACTCCGGGTAAAGCGCTGATGGGAATCGTGGTCGTCTCTGAGGCCGGTTTACAACTTTCCTTTAAGCAGGCAGCCATTCGATTTTTTAGCTCTTACATTTCCTTAGTCATTTGCTATGTCGGCTATTTGATGCAACCTTTTACCAGCAAACGGCAAACTCTGCATGACATGATCAGCGAATCCGTCGTCATTCGCAAAGAATCACCAGACTTAAATTACTTCAGAGTCTGGCGTGATCAGTTGAAAGATGTCTTTAATAAATTATAAAGCTAAGGCGGCAGCAACCGCCTTGTCCGCTTGAATTAATCCGGCGCCGTATTCGTTATCCGTGTTCGGCCCTAAGGGCAAGGATGTCGAAGTTAAAATATGTCGAACTTCGGCAGGAGTTAATTTTTTGTTGGCTGATTTTATCAACGCCACGACCCCCGCTACGTGCGGAGCGGCCATCGAGGTCCCATCAAACATTGCGTAATCCGATGATGAGGTCCTAACCACGCCACTAACGATTGCGCCCTGAGCCAGTTGCTGCAAAATTTCTTCGCCCACACTTTGTTCGATCATAACCACTGGAATATCGATCTCAGATCCATCCGCAGTGGCAACCCCTTGCATAAGGCCTGCTACATTATTAAAAATAATGACACCTGCTGCTTGATGATCTTTCGCATTTTTTATTTTTTCGGCAAAGCTAATGTCACCACGTTTGATTAACGCAAATTTATCTTTAACTTCCATAGCAGCAAAATCTTCACTTTTGCCAAGGCCCGCATAGACCAAAGAATTTCGAATAGGGTTTGCGAACATTTTTGCTCCCGAGAACGCCGCACTATTCACAGCGCGTAAAGATGTCGCTCCATAACTTATTTGCACATGACTACTACGACCCGAGCCTTGAGGAACCGAAGAAATAATGGCATAGCCAGGCGCCACCACGTCCAATTCCGGACCCCACTGCGAGAAATTAGTTTTTTTAAACGTGCTATCCACTGCGCCAACAGCGATCACCGTAGTAAATGCTGCTGGAAAACTAACGGACGGCCCTCCGTCATTACCTGAGACTGCCACCACAACAATACCGGCACGATCAGCACTTGTGACGGCACTTTCTTCGGCAGGATTTCCGAAAGGACCACCTAATGACATACTGATGACATCCACTTTTTCCTCGATGCCCCAATTAATTCCTTCAATCACGGCAATGCTGCTACAGCCGCTGGTTCCACACACCCGCCCCATCAATAATTTGGCTTTGGGTGCAACTCCGGTAAAACCTGTGTCGCTATTAAAAGCGCCAGCGATGGTTCCAGAAACATGGGTTCCATGGCCTTCGATATCTTTGAAATCCGAAGGATCGATGATGCCTTCGTCATTTTCAAAAAAGTTTTTTCCTTTTTCAAAATTGATAATTAATTCGGGATGAGCCGCATCGATCCCGGTGTCTAGCACAAGCACGCGTGCCTTTAAGCCCGCATTTGAAGCCGGCCACGCGGCACCTGCATGAACAGCTTCAATACCCCACGGAGTGCTGGCGCCAGCTTTGTAATCGGGGATTCGGTCATCACCTGCTAGAAACTGCTGCGACCACTTTACTGCGTTCATTTTTTGTACTGTTGAACTTGGTAGTTGTTGGCCTTTTTTAAAACCTAGGATTGGTTTTGGGCGCGCGGTAAAATATTCGGCTTCTACTTTCACGATCTCTGGATGATTTCGAAGAGTTTCTAAAAAACTTTCAGAGCGGCTTTGCACGATGATTGTATTTACGTGAGATAATGAATTAGTTATTTTAAAATCAACTGAATCCTTGGACCTTCTCAGATGATCCTGCATCGCTTCGAAACCCGCACTACTTTTAAAAATCACCGCGTAGCGGTTTTTTGCTACTGCCGTGGTTGCAAGGCTTAGTGTAAGAGATATTAAAAAAATGAATTTCATAAAACTCCAATTTTTTTCTACAAGTTTATTTTCTTTTACAAACGACTGACAAAAAAATTGAAGCTCAGTTTTTTGCTGCTGACAAATTTTTTATTATTGAGAAAAAATTTACTAAAATTTCGAAATTATAAAGTGAAACTCTCTGACATGGATGGGGTTCCAGCTTGGAACCGTAGTCAAAATAAAGACCAAATGAAGTTAAGAACTAGTAAAATTATGAAACAAAAATTCAGAGGTGTTGATTAATTCCGCTGATATTTAGCAAATCTCACACAGCATCGCGTTATTTGAAATCGCGAGCCATGACTGTTTTTCGACCATCTGCCCGAGCTCGGCTGATGGCAGTTTCACATTCAGATCTGATTTTATCAGACAAAACTTGGTTCACATCTTCAGCGGTATTCATTTCAGAAATATCCTTAATATATTGTTTCATCTTCGAAACAACGACTAAAATCTCGTGACTCATCAAGGACTTTGCTTTTGTCGCTTGTGAATTTTGTCCGACGGATGTCACAGGAGTTGATATGATGATTCGCTTGGGCTCTAGCACTTCGGCAGATCCAGTCGCCCGATACTGCTGCAGAGTCGGGGATTTTTTTTCCACAGCGCCAGCGTTTCGATGTTTTGCTCCGGGTAAATGAACTTCCCAACACAAGACGCTACAAAAAACATATCCTGTTCGAAGTCCTGTGCACGTTGATACGCTACATTCAAAATAAGTGGTATTAAAACCGATTGCCTTTTTGCAGCTGCTGCATTTACGCCAAAATTCTGGAGTTTGTGTCATCGTTTAAGTCTGAGTTAAAAAAATAGAATAAGCAATCTGCAGCCTTAAAAATTATTTCGAAGTTCACGGATTATTTTAAATTCATTTACGGATTCGGCCAACAAAAATGGATTAGTGGTAAGCTCGCGCTTAAGATGCAACGGGACCGACGGCAGTTGTTCATTTCTAATTTGCTTTACGTTCTCGGCATAGCTAATAAAATCCGTTGGCCTTAATTTTACTGGCTTATTTTCTTGTTGATAGATTTGCTGACAGAAACGGATATTCGCTTCAGTGTATTCATGGGTGCAGTACACTAGGGTGTCGGCCGGAAGTTGTTTTATTTTTTGTAAGGATGCAAACATTTGTGGAAAAGTTCCTTCAAACAATCTTCCACATCCCAGCCCGAAAAGCACATCACCTGAAAATAACCAGCGAAGTTGGGGTAACCAAAATGCAACGTGACCTAAAGTGTGGCCCGCTAACTCTAGGACTTTAAATTCTAAACCTAAAGTGGATATTAGGCTTTGCTCAGACACAAAATGATCAACATCTGGAATTTGTCCTTTATTTTTTAAAGGCGCATAGACTTTAGCACCCGTCCCCGTTTTTAGTACAGAAAGGCCCCCAATATGATCTGCATGGTGATGAGTAATTAGGATTGCTTTTAAGTCCAATTTATTTTTTTTTAGAAATCCTAATGGCTTTGAGGCCTCACCAGGATCAATAGCAATGGCTTCGTTTGTTCTGTAATTAACGATTAGAAAAACGTAATTATTTTCAAAAATAGGAATGATTTCAACTTTATAATCTGCCGTCATTTGTTCCTCAGATTGCAAATTCAAATTGCAGCTGGCCTGGATGACGCTTCGCTGGACTTGGATTTTGTTCTCGTAAATTCACACCAAGACCAATTAGTCTTACCGCAGCTTCTCGCCGCTGCCAAGCTTGGTATAGCAAGGCTTCGAAATCACTTTCACTTGGTAATTCACTACGAATATTTTTAATGCTCGCTTCGTGTGTGGTCGCCTTAAAATCAAAAAATTTCAATTTTACTGCGTAACTTTTTAGGCGTTCCTGGTAAGATCCCTTTTGATATCTACCCAGCCAATCTGCGTACAACTCTGGTACATGCTTTTTGCAATCATCAAATGTTGTCAAATCTTTATCAAATGTTTGCTCGACCGAAATTGATTTTCTTTCTGAAAAAGATTCCACCTCGCGATGGTCAACTCCTCGTGAAAAGTCATACAATTCTTGCGCTCTTCCGCCAAACCAACTGGCAAGCTCCGGCAATGACTTTTTTTGAATATCCGCACAGGTAATGAGTCCTAACTTTTCCATTTTTTCAGCCGTGACTTTACCTACACCGTAAATTTTTTTAACTGGAAGCGATTCAATGAAACTGCTAATTTCGTGGGGGTTGATGACGTACTGCCCGTTTGGTTTATTCCAATCACTGGCAATTTTGGCTAAAAATTTATTCGGCGCAATTCCTGCCGATGCTGTCAACTGCAGTTCAGAATAAATTAAGCGACGAATTTCGTACGCAATTAAAGTAGCACTTCCATTAAATTCTTTGCAGTCGGATACGTCCAAATAAGCTTCATCCAAGGACAGGGGCTCAATCTTGTCGGTGAACCGCTCAAGAATTTGTCGGACATTTTTGCTTTCCATTTTATAGGAAAGAAAGTCAGGTGGAATTAATATTATTTTTGGACAAAGTCTTACGGCGTGGGACGAAGGCATCGCCGCTTTAATTCCAAATTTACGAGCTTCGTAATTAGCTGTACATAAAACACTTCTTGAATTTGCCGGACCGCCAATACCTAAGGGCTTTCCCCTTAGGCTTGGATTTTTTTTCATTTCAACTGCGGCATAAAAGCAGTCCATATCAACATGAATTATTTTCTTCATTTACATATATTTTACATATGTAAATCAATGCTTGGCAACTGTTATTCTTCGCTCTGGCCCATAGAAGTTAAAATGTGCTGGGCACTATCTAGATGCTGGCTAACATGCAGACGAGTTGTTTTTAAAAACTCAATAAGCTTGGCATCTTTTGCTGTCGGTATGTAGCGTTGATCTAAATCACTTAGCAGCTGCTTATGCATTGCGATCTGTTGACCTAAATATTTTTGGTCAAAACTACTTCCGCTCATGTTTTGTAATTGCGCTAGCTGAGTCTCGGCCTCCGCGCGAATAGATTGTGACATTTCGCTGGTCTGGCTTTGATTGTCCCACTGACGGCCAAATAAAGTTTTTTCTTCGACATTGTTTTTAGTGTGAGCGTCAACCATATGACGGGCAAACGCACGGACTTCAGCATTGTCGGCGCGTGATTTTGCTAGCGATGCCGCACTGATTTCAGCGTCATTTGCAGCACTTACCACACTTACAATTTGGCCATCTGAAATGGTCTCGGGGCCTGCAGCAGAAGCTGTCGAGATCGAGGTCGCCGCTGGCTGTATTGTTGTCGTTGTCATAACAGTTGGAGGTACAGATGATTCGCCATAGGGAAATTCTAAAGTATTTTGCTTTTTCAAATCATTATCCATACCGCGAGCCGTTAAGCTTAATAAGCTTCCAACTAACAGAGTCGCATAACCCATTTTATTTATTGTTAATTTCATCGTAAATCTCCTTGGTTAAGGTGTGTTAATTTGCCCCAAAAATTGGGAAATACTAATGCAAACCGTAAAATTGCAAAACCTATACCCACATGCCAATTTCAAACGTTAATTATCGAAAGAACTGATTTGAAAAAATTAGTAGCGTTGATAACTTTGACTTGCGACTTTTAAGCCCGGTGCATATTTGGGCTTGCCTGTGATAATCATCGAAAAATTTAGCAGTCCGTAATCATGGCTGGCTTGATATTCAACCCGAACAGTGACGCTAGTATTTATATAGAGACTGCAAAAAGTAAAAAAAGACAAAATTTGTCCATTTTCATGGCTATTCCTCTACAACTGCTAACAATGACAATGACAATGACAATTTAAGATAAGTTAAACTTAAAGATAAATCCTAACAAGCTTTTAAGAAAAGTGGTTTAATTTTAACAGCTATGTCTACCTTTGTGGTTAGTGATTTACATTTAATGGATCGCGTAGAGCCTTTTCTTTTTAATCGTGAAAAAGAAAAGGCTTTTACTCAGCTGTGTCGCGCGTTATCTGCTAAAGATAAATTAATTTTAGCCGGAGATATTTTTGATTTGACTGGAATGACTCCTTGTAAAATTGGTCAAGAGCAGTTTTTTAACTTTGTGGTTCCCGAAGACAGACAAGATAAGGCACTAATTAAGTCTTGCTCTGAAATCCGCACCACTGAGGATTTGCTTATGGCTACGAAAAAAATATTTCCTGCTTTTTTTTCATGCCTGACTGCTTTAGCATTAAATAAACAATTGATATTTATTCCAGGAAATCATGATTGTGCTTTTTTGCAAACTTGCGGTAAAGAAGTTTTTTGCCAAGCCATTGGCGCTGGTCAGAACGATGTTCAGTGGGCCGATGAAATCTTCATTGAAGATGAGCTTATTGTAATTCATGGCAATCAGTTCGATCGTGCCAATCGCACCGACCGAGGCTGCAAAAATTCGGGATTCATTTTTACTTCAGCATTGTACAACGCCGTCCTTCCCGCACTTAGCATGCTGGGTGTCCAATCGATTTTGCTAGATGCGCTTCCCGCCGTCCGGCCTGAAGAGGAAAGTGTTATTGGAATTCAACATTATCTCAATAACACTGACTGTAAGCGAGTCTTATTAGGTTTTGCCCAGTTGCTGCAAAGAAATGGATTTTTCTTTGGCCGGGCGGCCATTCCCAGTTGGTTTCTAACTCATTCTTTTCCATTTTTATCAAATATCATTCGTGATAAAATTACGGCCGATCGTGTGCGCGCCATACTGCCAAAAGAAGATGATATCATTAAGGATGCGCGTGCTGGCGCTACAACACTGCAGCAAAAAATGAGGCGTCGAAATCCAGCGCTTGCTAACTCGGTGATCGTTGTAGGGCATACCCATGAGCGAGATTTAACCGAAAACTATATAAATCTTGGAACTTGGCTTGACCATATTGATGGCTTGTCACCAGCATGTATTAATAACGCAGACACGAGTCTACCCGTGTTTGTCCAAAAAGATAACGGCGAATCCACGCTTTATAATATTCACTCGATCAGTCCTACACGAACCTTGTGGGAGTGTCCCGTGCTTTGGACTAAACCTGCGAAAAAATTTACTCTGCATCAATAAACTAATCTTGGACTCCGAACTGATTTTAAGTGATTATAGCTTTTTAGCAAATGAGGATTCCATGAATCAAACTAAATCGGACAAGACTACCAAAAATTCAAATCCTGGAGACATTAAAGCCGCCTCTGAAGGTGCTAATTTCTTAAAGCAAATTATCGAGAAGGATATCGAAGCTAAAAAAAATAATGGCCTTGTGGTCACCCGATTTCCACCCGAGCCAAACGGTTATTTACATCTGGGCCATGCTAAATCGATCTGTTTAAATTTTGGTTTAGCAAAAGATTATAATGGCCGGTGCCATTTGCGTTTCGATGACACCAATCCTGAAACTGAAGATGTGGAATATGTTGAGTCCATTAAAGAAGATGTAAAGTGGTTGGGCTTTGATTGGAATGAACATCTTTATTTTGCGTCAGATTATTTCCAAAAATTGTATGATTGGGCTGAATTTCTGATTATCGAAAATAAAGCCTACGTCTGCAGTTTGAAAGAAGATGAATTGCGGCAATATCGTGGTGATTTTAATACACCAGGAAAAGAAAGTCCGTTTCGTAACCGTTCTGCCGAAGAAAATCTTAATCTTTTCCGCCGCATGAAAACCGGGGAATTTGCCGAAGGCGAACATGTCTTACGCGCTAAAATTGATATGAAGTCGCCAAATATGAATATGCGTGATCCACTACTTTATCGCATTCGAAAGGTTCACCATCACCGCACTGGAGACAAGTGGTGCATTTATCCAATGTATGATTATGCTCATCCACTATCAGATGCGATTGAAAATATCACGCACTCGATTTGTACTCTAGAATTTCAAGATCATCGCCCGTTTTATGATTGGTGCATAGAAAATGTTCCTGCCGTTGGCAAGCCCAAGCAATATGAATTTGCACGCATGAACATGACCTATTCAGTTATGAGTAAGCGTAAGCTTTTACAATTGGTCAAAGAAAAACATGTGGCTGGCTGGGATGATCCGCGTATGCCCACCATCTGCGGTATTCGCCGGCGGGGCTATACTCCTGAATCTTTACAACTGTTTGCAAAGCGAATTGGTGTTGCAAAAGCTGAAAGTTTAATTGATTACGAAATTTTAGAAAGCTGCGTGCGCGATCACTTAGATGGAGTTTCACTACGTGCAATGGCCGTTTTGAATCCGATTAAGGTTGTGATCGAAAACTTACCGGCGAATCACATTGAAGAGATCCAGTCAGCTGTTCACCCGAAAAACCCCGAACTAGGTAAGCGCACTTTACATTTCACTAAGGAAATATTTATTGATGCCGCTGACTTTAAAGAAAATCCGGAGGCTGATTTTTTCCGTTTAGTACTTGGTAAAGAGGTTCGCCTTCGCAATGCCTATGTTATCAAATGTAATAACGTCATCAAGGATGCCCAAGGAAATATCCAAGAACTGCACTGCACCTACGATGTGGCTACTTTAGGCGGTAAACCGACGTCAGACGGTAGAAAAATAAAGGGCATTGTTCATTGGGTTTCAGCAAGTCATTGCATCAGCGCGGAAGTTCGGTTGTATGGCCGCTTATTCAACGTGGCCGATCCAGAAAATGTGACTGAAGGAAAAGATTTTAAATCAAATCTTAATGCTGATTCAGTTCATATTATTAAAAGTGCAAAATTAGAAATGGGCATGAAGCAAGCCAGTGTTTCCCAGCGCTACCAGTTCGAACGCGTTGGTTATTTTTGTTTAGACAGTAAAGATTCAAAGCCTGGCGCTTTAGTATTTAATAGGACGGTCGAGCTTCTGTCGGGCTGAGGTTACCCTAAAAATTTAGACCACTTGCAATTAGAGTTTTCCCGTTTCTAACTAGACCAAGAGAGAAATAAAAATGAAGAAAAAGTTCACGGAAGAACAAATCATTAAAATTCTGAACAGAAATCGTAATGGCGAATCAGCCAAAAAATAAAGTCGAGAATTCGGCATTTCCGATGCCACCTTTTACGTCTGGAAAAAGAAATTTGCAGGCATGACGGTCAACGAAGCGAAAAGATTTTGCGAGCTCGAGCAAGAAAACTCAAAATTAAAAAGATTAGTTGCCGATTTAAGTTTAGACGTTGCGATGCTAAAGGATGTTAATTCAAAAAAGTGGTAGGTCTCAATTCCCAAAAAAAATCGGCTGAATATTTACTTACAAAATATTTAGTCAGTGTTCGAACGACTTCAAAAGTCTTGGGCCTAAATCGATCGATGATGACTTACAACCAGCATAAATCAAAAGACGATGCACTTTTGAGCAAAGAATGAAAGTACTTTCAACCAAGCATCGAAGGTTTGGTTTACGCTTTAGCGTGAAGGCCTTGTCGTGAGCCACCACCGCAGCTAATGAATTTATAAAAAGCTAAGACTTCAGCTAAAAAATCGAAGATGAGTAAAGCAGATGGCAGTCATTCGCGTTCCACGTAAAAAAGCCGCAACACCGGATGAAATTTGGTCATTTGATTTTGTATTTGATCGATTTGAAAACAATCGAAGTTTTAAATATTTAACAATCGTTGATGATTGCGCAAAGAGATCGCCAGGTTTACTGGTTGAAAATTCAATAACCGCAAGGTCGATGATTAATTTTTTTGAATCTTTTCCAAAGTTGCCTAATAAACTTCCCTGTAACAATGGACCAGAAATGTCATCGAAAGAATTTATGGACTGGGCATATCGTAATGAAATTGTGATAGAATATATTCAGCCTGGAAAGCCCATACAGAATGCGTTTATCGAATCGTTTAATTTGCGCTTTAGAGATGAATGTTTGAATGAGGAATTATTTTTTGATTTGAACGATGCAAAAAAGAAAATAGAGAAATGGTGCAAGTACTACAATGAAGAAAGGCCGCACTCTTTGATCAGGATGAAAACGCCGAATGCTTTTGAAAAACAATTAACTAACTCGGAAAGATTCCAGATCCGAATGGCTTAAAAAACAGGGTAACCTCAATTGGCCGTGCTTTAAATATTGGTAATAAAGCTATCAAAGGCTTGGAATTAAAATTTCCGAATTTTTTTACATTTAAGCACAAGTATCGGTCGGATGGGCGCCGTATCTTTGTTGTCGAATTTTTACCGCTGGCTAAGAAGCCACGACAATGATTAGAAACCTTAGATGTAAGTTTTGACTAAGCCTTAATAACATACAAAAGCATCTCTCGCGATGTGGATGCTTAACTTTCGCAATTATTTTCTTAGACGAGTTTATGAAACACTTAAAAAAAGCGCCGGCGCCCAATGTTCCAATCGTCGACGACATGCTGTCTGACAACTTAGTAGATAAAAAAAATTAGCACAGAAGTTAGTATACTTAATTTCCCGCATAGATAAACTTATGAAAAAACTTGTTAATTTCTTGCTACAGGCTTCACTAAAAAACAAATTTCACGATTCAAAAGAACTTCAAACAGCACATATCAAATTCAGAAACTAAAATACGCAGATTAAGTTCTTTTTTAAGTTTAGGAAACGATTGCTCTATCCACTTGAGCTATGGGGTCTTCCAAAAAATGTACCTGCTCACTTTTCTGAAGGCAAGGCGTTAGAATGAACTTTGCTTATAACCTATAAATGGCTAGATTTCATTCTCCTCAAATTTCAGATTTTCCGTTTCATGTGACAGGGCGGCGCCACAATAAAGCGCCGTTTGATATCGAACTCGATGAGGTTTGGAAAATAATGTGCGAGCTTCTTTACTTAACTAAGAGATTCTTTGACTTGAAAGTTCATGCGTTTGTTTTGATGCCGAACCACTATCATCTCATTTGTAGTTCGAATTCCGCCCCGCTTGGCACTGCCATTGGCTATTTTATGCGGGAGTCGAGTAAAACCATGAACGCTATGTCTGGCAAAGTAAATCAAAATTGGGGTTCGCGGTACTACCGTTGCGAATTGGACGTTTTCACATATTACATGAATTGTTATAAATATGTTTATCAAAATCCCGTGCGCGCAGGCCTGACGACTAAGTGCGAAAATTGGAAGTATTCTACGTTACATGGATTATTGGGCAGGTCGCATCTGCTAATACCTGTCGAGGCCGACACGCTTCTTTTTTCGGAATCCGGATTGCTGCAGCAGGAAAACTTGTCGTGGCTAAACCAACTACCCGATCCTGAAAACTTAAATTCCGTGCGAGCAGCTTTAAAAAAGGTAAGATTTAAACTTCCAAAACAAAAAACAAAAGCCAATTTTTTAGAAAATGGGCTTTTCTAACTCAATGCATTCAGGAAAGTGAGCAGGAACTATTCGTCGTCGAGCTCGTCGTCGCCTACGACACCGAGATTGTATTTCTCGATACGGTAGCGCATCGAGCGGAACGAGATTTTTAGTAATTTTGCGGCTTTCTTTTTTACTCCGCCGGCCGAGTGAATCGCTTTAACCAGCAACTCTTTCTCGATTTGGCCCACAACTTTATCTAAATCCAGGCCGTCTTCGCCAACTTCGATTTCATTGCTTGAAGCCATTTTTCGTCCAGACGGCGTGTTCACCATCGGCGGCAAAGACTCTGGCAAAATCGTAGAGCCCGCCTCCAAGGCCACCGTGCGCTCGATCATATTTTCGAGTTCTCGAACATTTCCTGGGTAGCTGTATTTTTTTAAAATATCCATCGCTTCCGTTGAAATTGTGGAAATCGCTTTATTTAATTTATCATTATATTTTTTTAAGAAATGTGCAGCCAAAAGTGGAACATCTTCAGCCCGTTCTCGAAGCGCGGGAGTTCTGATATTAATAACATTTAGGCGATAATATAAATCCTGCCGAAAAGTTCCTTTTGCGACCATATCTTCTAAATTACGATTTGTAGCCGCAATAATTCGAACATCAACTTTCATATCATCCGTTGCTCCCACCCTGCGAATGATTCTTTCTTGAATAGCGCGAAGCAGTTTCACTTGAATAGATAATGGAAGCTCGCCAACTTCATCCAAAAATAAAGTTCCCGTGTCTGCAACTTCAAATAAACCAACTTTATCCGCAATCGCTCCGGTAAAAGATCCTTTTTTATGACCGAACATCTCTGATTCCATTAAGTTTTCAGGAATAGCTCCACAATTGATCGTTACAAACGGTTTATCTTTTAAAGGGCCATTGTAGTGAATTGCTTTAGCAACGACTTCTTTACCAGTTCCCGATTCACCCGTGATCATCACATTGGTTGGAGATTGCGATACCCTTTTGACCAGATCAAAAATCGCATGCATCGGAGCAGAATTACCCACCATATTCTGAAACGAGTACTCTTTAACAAGTTCTTTTTTTAGGACGCGAACTTCAGTCTCTAAATTTTTCGAACGAAGAGCATTCAAAATATTAAGCCGTACTTCATCAATTTTAAATGGCTTTGTCACATAGTCATACGCACCCATTTTCATGGCATCCACTGCGGTCTCGGTGGTACCGAATGCGGTAATCATCATGAAAACGATGTCAGGATAGCTTTCTTTGACATGCTTCAACAGTTCGATCCCTGTGACATACGGCATTTGCATATCAGAGATAACCATATCAAACGACTTCTTCGTTAACGTGTCGATGGCCTTTTGCCCATCCTCGGCAACCGTAACTTCATAGCCTTCTTTTTTTAACATGATTTCTAAAAACTCGCGTATCGACTCTTCATCATCCACTACTAGTATTCGCGATTTCATACTTATGTCCTCTTTCTTTTAATAACCCAAACTTGGGAATTTAATTATAAATTCAGTTCCTTTGCCAATTTCACTGACCACGTCAATTTGCGCCCCGTGCGAGTCCAAAATTTTGTGAGTCACGGCTAAACCAAGGCCTGTTCCCTTTATTTTAGTTGTGTGAAACGGTTCAAATAATCTTTTTTTAGTTTCCGGCTTCATACCTTGACCATGATCTTTGATTGAAACAGAAGCCATCCCTTTATCGTTTGATAAGTTAATTTCAATCTTCTGAGTTGGCAAACCATCCATAGCTTGAATAGCATTGATCACAATATTTAAAAAGGCTTGCTTCAATTTGTCAGCAAAACCTAAGATTTTTTGTGGATGTAAGCGGATATTCCACTCAAGCCCAGCAGGAAATATTGGACTTAATTTAATATTTTGAATCACTTCTTCCATAATAATAGATAATTCAACTGTCTGGTCAGGTTTTTTCTCAGGCTTTGAGTAATCCAAAAATTCAGTGATCAGATTATTTAAGCGATCAATTTCTTTTAAAATAATTTTCATTAATTTTAACTGATCGCCGTCTAAGGCTTCACTTGATAATAGCTGTACACTACCACTTATTCCTGCCAGCGGATTTCGAATTTCGTGAGCAATCCCCGCCGCCAATTGTCCGATGGCAGCTAATTTTTCTTTTTGTTTTAGTTGATCTTCTAGGCGCCGCATATCTGTGACATCGCGAAAAAGCGAAATGGCTAGTTCATCGTTAGCTTCATGATCGAAATAATGCACTTTATCGACCTGCAAAATTCGCTTTTCTAAGGAAGCATGCTGGAAAAAATTAATCTCAGCTGCAGCTTGCTGATTTCTAGTTTGCTCCAACAACTGGCCTACTTCGACAGTATCTAATTTCAGATTTTCTTCAACAAATGAATTCTGCAGCAATATCTGGCCTGACTTTTCGCTAACAATAAGTCCTAATGGAATTTTTTCAAGTAAGACCTTTGAGAACTCCGCCTGAGACTTTGACTTTTTCTGTACTAACGTTAAATCTTTTTGAATTCCTGCAATTTCAAATTTGAGTTGGCCCGAGACAATTATCACTGCCAGATAAGACAAATTGAATAAGACTAATGAAAGAATATGCTGCATAGATCCGGCTTGAACCAAGGATAAATTCATCAATGAAATTCCAAATGAGGCCATAAGACCTAAACCACAAAGCTGAATAAATTCCAAATCAAAACTTGCAATAAAAAGTAAGAACAGCTGAATAACAAGCAAGAAGCTAGAAAGTTGTGGAAACGATTTCATGAACAAAATTAATATAGCAAAATCAATAGCGTAAGAGGATAGCCCAGCGGCAGGCCTAATCTTTTTATGACTAGCACGAATATTTTTACCGAAATCCGTGCTGTCAATGTCGAAATAATGTAAGTATAAATGATGACCAAAAATTCCGGCAAAAGCAAAATAGAACGAGTATATGAATTCAACTTGAAGAAAAGGTTTTTGCAATAAAATTAAAGCCTGAAATAATAGAAAATAAAGAACCAATACAAGTGTTCTGATCACTTTTCGTGAATTGGGGTTTAATAAATACTGCAGATCAAATGAGTTAACCGCCATTAATTTCCAATCGTATCGCCTAAGCCGAAAATTGGTAGATACATCGCAATCATAATCACGGCAATAATTCCACCCAGAACGACCATCAGTAGAGGCTCGATCAATGAAGTCATGGCTTTGACGGAATTCTCAACTTCGTCTTCGTAGAAATCGGCAATCTTAGCTAGCATTGTATCGATGGATCCTGATTGCTCACCGATGGCAACCATTTGTGAAACCATTTGTGGAATTTCTTTTTGCCGCGCTAAGGGTTGATGAAATGGTTTTCCCACCGTTACCGATTCTTTACAAGCGACCAACGCCTTTTCAATGACATAATTACCCGATGTTCTTGCGGCAATTTCTATCGCCTCAATTAAACCAATGCCTGAAGACAACAGCGTAGAAAGGGTTCGACTCATGCGGGCCACACTAGCTTTTTGAACTAAATCTCCAAACATCGGAGCATTAATCATCACCTCATCAAATTTTTTCTGACCATCGGCTGTCTTCAAATAGGAAATTAGACTAAAAATTCCAAAGCCCACGCCAAGCAAAATAAAAATCCAATTGCCACGCATGAACTTCGACAAATTCACAATCATCATTGTCAAAGCCGGCAAAGGCTTTCCTGAACCGGCATAAAATTCCTGAAACTTTGGTATAATGAAGAAAATAATTCCAGAAATCACCAAAATGGCAACAGCCGTGATGACTGCGGGCATGACCAGCGCACCCTTCACCTGATTTTTAATTTTTTCATTTTTTTCGATGTATAAAGAAAGTCGTAATAAAATAGTATCTAAAATACCGGCCTCTTCACCTGCTTGAATTAGATTGCAGTACAAACGATCAAACACACGACTATGTTGTAGCATCGATTCAGATAGCCTTTTACCGACTTCAATAGACGCCCGTATCTGAATTAACGCTTCTTTTAAAACTGGATTAATCGAGCCTTCTGACAAGATGCGAATTGAATCCGATATCGGAATACCCGCGTTAATCAAAGTGGCAAATTGGCGAGTGAAAATTTGCAAATCTTTAGATTTTATTTTTGGAGCAAAAAAATCATTTAATAATTTTTCAAGCTCGTTGCCCTGTTGCTTTTTCTTGGTATCAAGTTCTAATTTTGTGGGCATTAGCTGTTTAGCTCGCAATTTTAATTTAGCGTCCGCTTCATCACGCGCTTCAATACGGCCCCGGCTCGTTTTGCCAGAAATTGTTCGTGCAACGTATTGATAAAATGCCATTATAATCCCATTTTCTTAAGTGTCTCATCTAATTCCTCTGGATTATCAGAAGAAGAAAATGCCGTCTTTACATCAATTTGGCGGCGAACCAAATTTTGTATTAGTGATTGATTAAGTGACTGATGATTTTCCTTAGCTAAAACTTTTAAATCAATGGTGCCTTCAGCCTTGTAATGCTGAATGATGGACTGAATCTGTACTTTATCATTCTGACGTAAAAGCAGAAGCTCGTACGCTGGCACCATCGATTTTCCAACTAAACGCTGTACGACGATCCCATCAAGTAAGTTCAAAAATCGATGAACCATCCCTAACGATAATTTTTCAAAAATCTGCTGAAAAATTATTTTTACACTGTCAGCAGTCAAAGTGATGTAAATGGTCCGACCTTGCTCGCCTAGTTCAATCCATTTTTCCCAGTTTTTTATAGAATTAAAATCAACAGCTATATTTTCTAAGCCATCATAAATTATGTGGCCCAAATCCCACTCTAGGGTATCTGCACCCAATTGAACTAAAGTCTCTTTTTCGGACCAACGGAATTCGTTTTCCGGCGCATGAATTCCAACCAGATTTACTTTTTCATTTTCTTTTTTTTCTATAATTTCAGCGACCAAGCTTGATTTGCCACTCCGACTAGGACCTGCAAAAATAAATAATCCTTTGTCCTTTTTTAACAAATCCCAGAATAAAGGATTTTGAATTTGACACTGGAATTTTTGCTTATCGCTTGTGACACAAAAATAGGCGCGAAAACAGTCTTTGCGCTCGACAAAAGAAATTTTCCACTTATGTTCACTGGAAGAATATAAGCCAGTTGCAAAACCTTTGGTCTCGAGCTGAATTTTTTCATTGGGTTGAAGACAAATATCCTTCAAATCTTCCCATTCATTGATTTTCAGAAGATCTTCTTGCAAAGGCACCCAGTCCATACCTGTTTTTATCAAAACTTTTTGCCCCAGCACAAAAGAAATTTGATGGCCACCAGATTGTAAAACTCGAGTTAACATTTTTTCAATCATTCATCGTCCTTAACGGAAGAGTTTATTACTTCTTCAATACTAGTCTGGCCTCGGGCCAATTTTAAAAGTGCACTTCGTCGTAGCGTGCGCACTCCGCTTTCACGGGCAATGATGCGAATTTCTGCCGTGCTGGCATTTTTTAAAATTGCTAGTTTTATTTTTTCAGTCATTGGCATTAATTCATAAATGGCATAACGGCCCTTGATGCCGGTAAAATTGCAATTGGCACAACCGCGCCCACGCATAATTTGAAACCGTGGGACATCGATTTTGGGCACTCCCAGCGATATTAAAGTTGCTTCCGGAACTTGCTGGGCTTCTTTGCACGACTCGCACACCTTTCCAACTAAACGCTGGGCAACCACAAGATTTAAAGTTGAAGTTAAAATATATGGTGCAATTCCCATATCAATAAGACGACTAATCGTCGAAGCTGCATCATTGGTGTGAAGCGTACTTACCACCATGTGACCAGTGGACGCGGCTTTAAATGCAATTTCTGCTGTTTCTAAATCACGAATCTCTCCAACCATTACCACATCAGGGTCCTGCCGCAAAAAAGACCTTAGTGCTACAGAAAAAGTTAAATCAATCTCAGAATTCATTTGGACTTGATTAATACCATCCAAATTAAATTCTATCGGATCTTCAGCAGTACAAATATTTGTATCAATTTTGTTAATTTCACTTAGTGCTGAATATATTGTCGTTGTTTTTCCTGAACCTGTTGGACCTGTGATTAATACCATTCCTTGAGGCAAATTAATTGTACTTTTCAGAAGCTTTAAGTCTTCTTCTTCGAAACCTAATTTTTGCATATCAAGTTGCAAGTTATTTTTATCAAGTAAACGCATGACGATTTTTTCGCCCCACATCGTCGGCACTGAATTCACACGAAAATCCATTTCTCGGTTTTCTTTATTTAATCTTATTTTTAAGCGACCATCTTGCGGTCTTCGCTTTTCAGCAATATCCATTTTAGACATAATTTTTATACGCGAAGAGATGGCAGGCCCCGACGATAACGGCGGGCTTGCTGCCTCAATTAAAGCTCCATCCACGCGAAAACGCACACGAAATTTTTTTTCATACGGTTCAAAATGAATATCTGAAGCTTTTCGTCGAATAGCTTCTAATAACATTCCATTAACGAATTTTACAACCGGTGCATCATCGGAATCCCCATGCCCACCAACTTCAACTGTCGTTTGAGTGGTAAACTGGATTTCCGCTTCGGCATCAGCCCCTTTACTAACAAGCTCTTCCGTTGATACCGGATAATACTTTTCAATAGCCAGTTGAATACTTGATTCAGTAGCCACCACAGGCTGTACTTTACATTTTGTAATATAGCGCAAATCATCGCGTACTTGTAAATTACTAGGATCTGAAAGCGCAACAACCAGCGTAGTTCCGGCTTTGGATAATGGAATAATACAATTTTTTTCACAAAACTCGCGGTTCACCATAGCCGTAACGCTTGAATCAATATTAAATTGTGAAACTTCAACACCTGGAATCGCAAATTGTTTTTCCACGGCTCTAAGAATTTGTGCATCTTTTAAAATGCCCATATTTATCAGCACCGGGCCTAAACGTGATTTTATCCGTTGGGCTTCCGTGGTCGCAGCCTGCAATTGATCTTGGCGAAGCAACCCCTGCTTGATTAGAATTTCTCCCAGTTTACTCGGTAACATACAGACAGTTTAATGAGTGTGACGTTTTTTGTAACTAGACCAAGGAAGAGTTTTTGAACATTTCTAGAATTGTTTGGTACTTGATCTGAAGAATTTCAATTTCCTCGATCGTAATGATCTCGGCTCGTCTAGCCTCTTCAATCAAAATAGTCTCGTTACGAGAATTTAAATCAACAAATGCAGCTCCCCGAGATAGGAAATTAAAATATGTTAGCGATTCATAGGCATCGACATTGTGGTTTCGATGTAAATTTGAAACCAATAACACGCTACCGCTTTCTAACTGAGTTAATTCATTAAGTGGAACTGTTTCAACTTCAATTCCAAATGCATGCAGCTTAACTAAATTCTTAATTTTTATACTGTCAGCAAATTTTTCAGTTGCGATAATCAATTTAAAAAAACCAGCTTGTGCCAATTTATAAGTCATGGCTAAGACAAAATCATAATCACCAATAATCACAGCCGACTCTGAATTTTTCAAATCAGGCACTTTTTGTAAAATTGCCTTGTAGACAGATTCGGAAATAAGGTGAAATGGACGGAACTCAGCTTTAATTTTTAATAAACAGTCAGCCACACCAAGCCGACTGGTTTTAACGTCTAAGAAACTAAGTAATAATTTAAATTTTTGAAAATCATCTGTTGCTAATTCAATAATGTCACAATCGCCATGCAACAGCTGCTGAGGCGTTTTTCTTGGTTCGTTACTACTAATTTCAATTTCAGCTTTAAAGCTTACTAGTTCTTGGTACTTTTCTAAAAAGGATTGCTCGGAAAAATGAGTTAATTTCATTGGGAAAGTCCAAAAAAGTTTTTAGCCAGTTCCATATCTTTAAAAATTTGAACTTTTAAAGAATTAATAGAGGTGAATTTTATTTCATCCCTGTGAAAATGGCAAAGCTCAACGCTGATGTGTTCGCCGTAAATATCTTCGTCAAAATTAAATATGTGAGTTTCTACTTTCAAGTACGGGTCTTTGTTTTCAAATGTTGGATTAAGGCCAATATTGGTGATCGAGGGATAAATTTTATTTTTATAGCTTACCTTGGTAAAGTAAACGCCCCGCCTTGGATTAAATTCTATTTCCGGACTTAAATTGGCTGTTGGTACTCCCAAAATACGGCCCCTTTTATACCCTACTCTCACAGGTCCACGAAGATAATAAGGGCGACCTAAAAATTCTTCCGCTTTTTTAAGGTCGCCGTGCTCTAGCATTTTTCTTATTTGAGACGAAGAAACAATGACACCATCTTTTTCTGCAGCCGCAACTACCGTCAGGCCCCATTTTTTCTTCTCGCAAAATTCTTTTAAAAAATCGGTATTGCCCGAGCGCTTATTTCCAAAATTAAAATCATACCCAACAACCAAATGAATGGGCTTATAAAATCTCTCGATGTAATTTTCAAGGTAAGATTCAGCCGTCATCAATGCTAAATCTTTACTGAATTTCTCTTCAATTAGGTAATCAACGTGCAATTTTTCCATGACTTCCGCTTGATCTTTGTAGTCGAACAAGCGATGCACCGGAGTTTCAGGCATCAAAATTACTTTCGGGTGAGGCTTAAAAGTACAAACTACTGCTTTTGAACCAAGCTTTTTAGCCGTGCTGACAAGACTTTGTAATAACTTCTGATGCCCTAGGTGCACACCATCAAAATTTCCTATCGTCAGGACTGAAGAGTCGAAGTGGGGCTGGGGCTGTTCCTGGGTGCGTATCCATTTCATTCGGATATAATAGCCTATTAAGCAGTTGAAATAACCCGAGAAATTCGCTAATTTTGCATTGCGTGAAAACAACCATAAAACGGAAGCTAGAGGCATGGAGCCGCTGGTTTAATATTAATCGGGGCTTTTGGCTTAGGGCGCTTTTATGTTGGCTCATTGCACTTTTTTTTCTACGTTTTGATGCGAATGGAACCTACGATAACCGCTTTCGTTTACGAGGAACTCAAAAAATTTCAAACGAAGTTATGTTAGTGACCATCAAAACCTCTGACTTCTTTAAAATTTATGATTTAAAAACAAATTCTCTGATAAATACTAATGAACTTTCGGATCTCAGCGATAGTTTTTATTGGGATCGCTTAATGTGGCAAAAACTAATCGCTGAAATACTGAAACAAAATCCACGCGTAATTGGTGTGACCTTATACTTTGGCGACAATATCGGCCAGTTGAGATTATCAACTGAAGAGATTATGACTTTTAAAGATAAAAGAGTTTTCTGGGCCACGAATTCAAGTGAGCTTGAGAAATTATCTCTACCTATCGCCACCAGGCCCGATCGATCCAACATCGGCCACATCGACACACTGAAAGATGACGATGGAATCAGTCGACGCCTTCTAGTAAATCCCGATGCCTTACCGAATTTAGCTTTTAGAGTCGCCCAAAAATCATGGGATAGCAAAGTAGCTACCAGCATTCCAGTAATAAATTTTGTGGCGGCCGAGCAGTTTGCGCATATTTCTTATCTGGATATTGTAAACGGCAAGATTGCAAACGACCTTTTCAAAGATAAAATTGTTCTCATCGGAACCGAGAAATCTTCGTTTTCCCAAATCCAAACTCCGATAGGTGCCCTGGCCCGACATGAGTACTGGGCCGAAGTGACCGAAAATATTATTCAAAATAAATTCATTCGGAAACTTTCTTTCTGGTCTTATGCCGCCTTTTTATTAATTCTTGCTTTGATTTCGGTAACGATTATTTCAAATTACCCGCAAAGCGTTGCGCTGTTTCTTTTTCTTTGGTTAATTACCCTAACTGCCGCATTTTCGGCGTGGGTTTTTGATAGCTTATCATTATGGATTCCGATCATTAGCCCGCTAAGTTTAATTATTTTTATTTGGGTCTTATTTACGGCCTACCAAGCCCTTCGCATTGAAAAGGCCCACATGCGGCTTAAGCAAGAGCAAAGCTATTTGGCAGAGCTTGAGCAGCTTAAAAATAATTTTGTAAGCCTTATCAGTCATGATTTGAAAACGCCGATCGCAAAAATTCAAGCCGTACTAGACCGATTATTGTCCAACGCTGATCAGACATCCAAAATTAAAGAAGACTTAGTCAGCTTAAAAGATTACTCCGAAGAACTTAATCGGTATATTCAATCAATTCTTAAAGTTTTAAGGGTAGAATCCCGCGATTTTAAAATTTTAAAAGAAACCGCCGATATTAATGGTGTCATTGAAAACGTCGTTGAAAGAATTAAACCACTGGCGCTTAGTAAAGCCATTCAAGTTGATTTGACGTTAGAACCCATGTTTTTGATTGAATTTGACGTCACCCTAATGACTGAAGTTTTCTTAAATATAATTGAAAATTCCATAAAATACACATCTGAGGGTGGGGTAATTCGCATCCACTCTTACGAAACAGAAACTGATGTTTTTGTCGAAATTACTGATAACGGCGAAGGAATTAGCTTAGAGGACCAAGAAAATGTTTGGAAAAAGTTTGTTCGCGGAAAATCTCAGGATCACAAAACAAAGGGCACTGGACTGGGATTGTATTTAGTGAAATACTTTATCGAGTTGCACGGCGGAAAAATTGCCCTGAAATCAGAATTAAAAAAAGGCACCTCAGTTTTTGTCAGCCTACCTCTTGACACGGATACAACCAACGAAGTAACTCCCCTTACTTAACTTGATATAGGAGCAGATATGAATTTAAAAACTTTAATTGTTGATGATGAAATAGAACTACGTAAATCGGTCGTTTCAATTTTAAAAAATACGGATTTAGGAATTGATTTTATCATCGATGAGGCTAGCAATGGCCGCGAGGCTTTAGCAAAAGTAAAATCGTCGGACTGGGATTTGATCTTGATGGACGTACGTATGCCTGAGATGGATGGCCTGCAAGCGTTAGCGGAAATCAAAGAGCACAGTCCAAGCACTTTTGTGGTGATCATGACGGCCCATTCAAATTTAACAGATGCTATTGCTGCAATCAAAGAGGGTGCTTACGATTATTTGGAAAAGCCTGTGAGTCCTGAAAAATTAAAAGATATAGTTAAAAAAAGTCTTGAAGCTCATGAAATGGTTTCAAGTCTGGCGGCCTCAAACCCTATATTTGATGACGATATCGAAAGTGAGATCATTGGCAGCAATAGCAAAATGAAAGATGTTTTTAATCTTATTTATAAGTTATGTAAGGTTGAAACCACGGTGTTAATTCGCGGCGAAAATGGCACAGGTAAAGAATTGGTAGCGCGTGCAATTCATTTCAATTCTCCTCGTAAAAATGGACAATTTGTCGCAGTTAACTGCGGTGCCATCCCAGAAAATTTGATGGAGAGTGAATTTTTCGGCCATGAAAAAGGTGCCTTCACCGGCGCCATCGAGCGAAAAATTGGAAAATTTCAATTAGCCAATAATGGAACATTGTTCTTAGATGAAATCGGAGAATTAAAACCCGAAATGCAGGTAAAACTTTTACGCGCGATTCAAGAGAAAAAATTTACCCCTGTCGGCAGCAATCGTGAAGTAAAAACCAATGCACGGATCGTAGCCGCCACCAATCGTAATCTTGAAAAAATGATGGAGACTGAAGATTTCCGCGAGGATTTATTTTACCGCCTAAACGTCATGCCTATTTTTCTACCTCCGTTACGCGAGCGATCTGATGATATTCCGGTGCTGGTAAATACCTTTCTGCAAAAGTTTTCAAAGCTGCATGATAAAAAAATAAATTCAGTCGAAGAGGATTGCTTAGAAGTTATGAAAAAATACCGCTGGCCCGGAAACATCCGTGAACTTGAAAATATCGTCGAGCGTGCCTTTATCGTGGAATCTGGAACGATGATGACAAAAAGCAGTCTTCCAGCCCAGATGATTTCTGAATTTCAAAAATTAACAGTTTCGCAGCTACCAGGTATACCGCCAGCGACAAATTCGGCTACTGCAGCAACGACAGCACCACTGGATTTCGAAATTTATAAAGAAAAAGTTGAAAAGGATTTTATCTTAAGTGCGCTTAAAGCAAACAAGGGTAAAATTAATCAGACTGTAGCTCAGGCCAACATTCCAAAAAATACATTACTTCGTAAAATTCGCAAATATGGAATTAATGTAAAAGATTTTATGAATTAATTTCCATTAATAACTTTTTACACGCGGCTATGACTGTTTCAGAGTCTATTTCCGTCATACATCTATGGTGCCCAACCGGACATTTTTGATGGCCATGCTTTCCGCAAGGCCTACATTCTAAATACTTATTCTGAACTACTATTGCGGTCGATGACCAGGGCCTGAATCCTAAATCCAGAGTGGTCGGACCAAAAATACTGACAACAGGAATATTAAAGCTTGCAGCCATATGAGTTGGTGCGCTGTCATTGCAAATAACTAAGGCGCACGATCTTATAAATGAAACTGATTCTGCAATACTTTTTTTTCCGGCAAGCACAACACCGCAGTTGGCAATCGCTTTTATTTCCTCACACAAATTTTTTTCTTCAGGTCCGCCCATCCAATTCACTTCATAACCAGCATCGAAAAAGTATTTAGCGGTCTTGGCAAAACCATGCTTGTGCCAACGCTTGGTATTCCAAACACTTCCTGGAAATATTGCTATACGCTTTGATTCAACAACGCGCTTTTCTGCGGGATTTTGTAAAGCCAATGGAATGGCAGGGATTGTTCCATCCGTTGATGCTAAATTTAAATAAGCCCAATCTTTTTTTTGCAATTCAGCAGCGACCGATGTATTCGTCGAAGTTAAAATTTTTAACTGCCGTAAAGCATCAGGCCAAGTAGCTTCATACTTTATCAAATCATTGAAAATAAATTTTCCAACAATCGATGTAAATCCAATTTTTCTTTGGGCACTTATTTTCCAACTTAGTATCTGACTGCGAAGTGACCTATGAATACAAAACAAATTTATTACATTTACAGTACCAAGCTTCGAAATCACTTTTTGATAGGAACCGGTATCCCCTTTAATGACTTCAATGACTTCATCAACAATATTTTCCCGCAAAAAATATTCACCTTGGCCGCGCTTGCAAATTAAAATCAATTTATCACTGGGGTAGGTTTCTTTAAGTTGTAACAGCGTAGGAATGGTCAAAAACAAATCACCCAGAAATGCGGTTTGAATGACAACATGACTAGCCCTTAGCGACATATCCGTTACTGTTCTTTGCTACCGGGTTTTATACTAATAACTTCAGACACTAAAGTGCCAATTTTAATTTTGGCTTCGATACGTAAAATATACTTATGGTCGTCATCTGAAATCCAAAAATAAATATCTTCAGCTGTAGTCAATGCGCCCCGTGAAACCACTTTTGCTTTTATCTTGATAGCATCGAATTCGCCAGCATCGGTTGAAAGTTTTTCTTTACTTTGCGCGGCAGCCTTAAAAACAACATTTTTCTCATCATCTGAAACGCGAAATTCATATTCTTTACCAAGCTCCCAGGCAAAAATTCGCATGTAGAAAATGCCACTAAACGCATTTTGTGAAAAAGCTAAAATATTCCATTCTTGCTTTTTTTCTTCGTTGCCGTTCTTCTCTGTGTATTTGTGCTCCCAGTAAGTCGCTTTCAATGTTTTGTGATCAAAATAGGATTGGGCTTCTTTTAACTGCGCGGATTCTTTAATATGCAGTTTAAAAACGTGCGGAACCAAATCCTCGTAATCGACATACGTCTCAACTTGGTCATCAACGGAATAAAAATTAGAAAATAGTCCAACCGTTTTGATATCCGTTAAAAAATTGTAAGATTTTCGATTATTAACATCGACGAAGGGCTTTACCTTAAACGTTAAGGTTCCGGCTTGTGTCGCAAAATAGCGAACGGCATGCGTAACAGTTTCACCAACTCGGAACGGATTCACTTTCGGACGGCGGCTGGCGCCATCAAAACCGCCACTATCCTCAAGTTCAGGCTGACGTTTTACAGAAACTGGTGCCATAGGAGATTCTAAAGATTTCGTTTTTGTAACTTTCAACGGTTTCAGTTTCGCTTTAGCTTTAGCGTAAGCGTTAGCAGCAACCTTTGGCACGACCTTGTTCTGCGGTGTTGCTTTTTCAACTGTTGCCGGAGCTTCAGTTTCGGCTGGTTCTTCCGACTTAATTTTTACTTTTTTTTCGAAATCAGAATTTTTGGCGATACTTTTTGCACCGTCGTACCTTAAGAATCCGGATGAGCAACCAGAAAATAAAAAAATAAAATTTATACCTACAAGTATCAGCTTCATTTTCATTCGAACTTCTTCCATCTGCGGTGCAACCACATCCAAAATTCGGGATGTTGACGAATTATACGTTCTAACTCGGCATTAAACCGATTGGTAACGTTGGTTCGATAGCTTTCATCATCATCTCCATAAAATGGGCTCAAATCAATTCTTTCGCTGAAAATTATGTGTAACTTATCATCTGTTCCCCAAAAAGTGTAAATGGGAATAACTGGAACTTTCGACTTCTTAACAAATAGGGCCAATCCATAGGCCGTACCTGTCTTTTTCCCGAAAAAAGTACTTTCAATACCATAGGGCTTACCCATAAATTGATCTAGAACGAATATAACACCAGAGCCAGCCCGTAATGCGGCCAAAATGTCGAAAGCGTTTCGTTTAGAATGAGCATCAATAAATTTCATGCTTGATCCGCCACGTAAGGCAAACCAGAACTGGTCCAAAAAAATACTTCTGAATCTTTTAGTGATTAAATTCATTGGCATAAATCTTCGGCTTATTATCGAAGCCGATAAATCACCACTACCCAAGTGCAGCGATAAAAACAATACACCTTTAGTTTTATCGGGTAGTGATAAGAAATTTCCAGTTCCATGAAAAATAACGTTTGTGTCAATCCACGACTCAGAAATAGAAGGCAACTTGATGACATCAAAAAAGCTGCGGCACAGATTGACCATCGATTGCTTTGCGATTCGTTTTTTTTCTAAATCGGAAATATTTGGAAAAACCAGCTCAATATTATCAAAGATGACTTGCCGGCGAATGCGAAAAATATCAAACCATAAAAAGGCCAGGATTTGACCTAAGTATAAATTAACCTTGGCCGGAAAAAATGACCACAACCATGCTAAAAAAGTACTAGATAGAACTGCAAATTTTTTCAATTAAAGTCCCTTTTTTATTCGGCAGCACAGTCATTACATAATCTAAAACAAGAACCTCGTTTGCTATTGCATGACCATCAAGCTTTACAAAGTCTTTTGCCGTAACAACTAATTTTATCGTTGGAATATTAATTTTTGCTTTCTTGTAACTTTCCAAAATATTATCCAATTCCATTGTTACGTACTGATGATGATCGGGAAAGGATTTAAATTCGTGAATCAAAAATTTTCTATCTTCTAAACTTTTTTTAAATGAAATGGGCTTAGCTAGCCCACAAAAAACAAAAAGTATGTCGTTTGGATTTAGCCCACTAGCTTGCAATACGGATTCTGCTAAAAAAATATTTTCATCTGAAACAATTGAATTTGAAGTTATTAAGTTACTAATGTGGAATAGGCGGTCGTTCGCAACTAAGTCTGACTTCGTAATGACGACAGCACTAGCTCTATTAAGCGCCGAAAAAGGTTCCCGAAATCTTCCTACCGGCAGTAATTCCATTTCGATATCCGTGGCCGTCGCATCGATTAAGACTAAATCAAAATGTCGTTTTAATTTTAAGTGACTAAAGCCGTCATCAATAACGAAAAGATCTGGTGGACCCGCAGTTAATGCCTGCGCCGCTGTTGCTGACTTACTTGGTCCGGACCAGACTTGGCACTGAGGAAGTTTCTTTTGTAGCATACAAGGTTCATCACCAAAAATTTCCGCAGCATTCTTTAAGCTTAAATCCACTTTTTGAGGCGCTGAAAGCTTTCCTTTGTAACTTCGGCTAACGATCGAAATATTTTTAAATTTAGATTCTAAATTTCTGACAAGATACTCAACACATGGGGTTTTTCCGGTGCCACCAACGGATAAATTCCCTACAGAGATAGTAGGAATAGGCATTTGAACAGTTTTGAAATATCCGTTTTTATACAAAGAACTTTTTAAAAAAATTATGAATTTGTATAAAAACTGTAGCACTTTAAATATCATAAATAAGTTTCTAAACTCTTTGCAACTCGGTCCGTAGCCCCCCTGCTACCAAGAAAAAGTTCTAAAGTTTTTAATTTCGTAATCGTAGTGTCTTTATACTCTTTATCCGTTAAGTAACGATCCATCAGTTGAGTTAGCTCATCAGGGTTGGCAAAACGCTGTTTTCGTTCGGGAACAATCTCTTTACCTAAAACTAAATTGACTAAGCCAAAAAATTTTACTCCACGAACAAAGACTTTTGCAAAGAGTCCCGTTAGCGTGCTTAGACGGTACATGATGACCATGGGTTTGTGCAGAAGTCCCACCATCAGTGTAGCTGTACCTGAGGCCACTAACACGTAGTGCGCCAAGCTAATCATTTTGTTAGGATCATCTTGAATTAAAATATATGGAGATCTAAAATTTTCTAAACGTGTTTGCATATTTTCTTTAGTAATTGTTGGCGCTAAAAAAATCATCAAACGCAAATGAGGATGTTTTTTTAAAAGTCTGCGCGCAACTTCCAACTGAATATCTAAATGCCGGTCAAGCTCTCCCTGCCGCGAGCCCGGCATTATGGCTAAGACCTCTTGGTTGGTGGTAATGCCGTATTTTTCTCGATGCGCTGAAATTTTTTGCTGGTCGAAAAGCTCGGGGTCTAATTCATCAAGCAATGGATGACCTACAAACTCGAATGGAACATTTTTTGATTTATAAAAGTCGACTTCGAATGGAAATAATAAAAAAGCTTTAACGCAGAATCTTTTTATTGTTTCGACTCGGCTTTTGCGCCAAGCCCAGACCTGCGGCGAAATATAGTAAAATATTTTAAGACCAAAGGCATGCAACTTACGGGATAGGTACAAATTAAATTCAGGGTAATCCATGACTATGACGACTTTTGGCTGACGTACTTTTGCCTGCTGCACTAACAAATCGAAGACATTTTTGAGCTTTCTATACTGAGCTATAATTTCGGCTGCGCCAACTACGGCCATTTCTTCGGACTTTCCTAAACGTTCAAAACCATTTCGCTCCATTTCATCTGAGCCCACGCCAAAAAAGTGATAGGATTTACCCTGCCGCTTCCAATGCTGCATTAGCTTTAGCGCGTAATGTGCACTAGAAGCTTCGGCTGCAATGATCATTATTTCTGTGCTCATCTAAGGAACCTTCTTTTTAACTTCAAGATCATGAACCATGGACTCAACTAATTCTAAAGCGGCAGTTGCTTCACGTGCAGTGATGGCAACCGTTTCCTTGCCAAGCACGCATTGGATGAAATGGTTGACCTCTAAAGCCAAGGCATCTTGTTTGGGAATTTGAAATTTTTGAACTTCATGAAACGGATCTACCACTAGGGGCTTTAGTGTTTCGACTTCAAGAGTTGTCGTATTGGTAAAAATGACTTCCGTATTTTTAACTAATCTGTAATTGCGAATTATTTGCGGCGAGATGCGCGAATTGTTGATGGTCACTTGCACGCCGCTTTTCAACTTAAGTCTTACAGAGACATCATCAATCGTTGGTTGAATAAGTTTGCTGCCAGAAATTTCATAGCCAATAATCGGCTCATTAAAAATCCAATGAACCAAATCGATATCGTGAATTGTCAAATCATGAAGGACGCTAACATCGCTGCCGCGCACACGAAATGGCGCAAGTCGATTCATCTCTAAGTAGATGGCCCCGGCTTTGTTATCTTTTAAGTACTTGAAAGCGGGATTAAATCTTTCTATATGCCCCACGCTAAACACGGTGGAAGACGCCTCGGCAAGTTCACATAATTTTTTAGCTTGTTCAGTTGTTGCAGCAATCGGCTTTTCGACCAGCACAGGAATCTTATTTTTCAAAAAAAATTCGGCAATTTCAAAATGAGCTTTCGTCGATGCCACCACATGCACAAAATCGACATGGCCAATTAATTCTTCTTTGGAGGAAAAAGCTTTGACGCCCAGCGATCCGGCAACTTTTTCTGCGTTAACCGCGGAATAATCGCAAACTCCGACAAGTTCAGCTTCGTCATGCGCTTTAATTTTTTGCGCGTGAAACTGTCCAAGATAGCCAACACCAACAACAGCTCCACGTAATTTCATGAACTTACTCCTCTGACGGCGAACCTGCATTTCTAACTATTGCAATTCCGCGACTTGAACTTTTAATAAATTGGACCAGATACGTAATATTTTCGGAAGGCTTACACTCTTGCTCGATACGACGAAAGGCTTCATCTAATGTGGCTGACCCCATAATGACGATGCGAATAGCCTTATGGATATTCGCTACTTCATCTTTAGAAAAACCTTTGCGCAGTAGTCCCACTTTGTTCGTGGCTCTGACGATGGCGTAATTTCCTTGAGCCCGCGAAAAAGGTAATATGTCTTTATTAACAATACTAGAGCCCGCGACAAAAGAATTTTTTCCAATTTTCGAGAATTGATTAAAAGCGCAAACTCCACCGATGACCACATTATCTTCAACTACACAGTGCCCACCGAAATGAGAGTTATTTGCCACGATCACGTTGTTGCCAATTTTACAATCGTGACCGACATGCGAATAAGCCATGAAATAACAATTGTTGCCAATGACTGTAGCGCCATCGCCCTTGCTGGTGGCGATATTCAAAGTTGAAAATTCGCGGATGATGTTATTATCCCCGATAATTAACTTCGTTGGTTCGGCTTTATAGCTAATATCTTGCGGCGGCCCGCCGATAACTGCACCAGGTGAAATGTGATTATTTTTTCCGATTTCTACAATTCCAAATCGTGAACCAATGGTGACATGACCTTCAATAAAACACCCTTGGCCAATTTTAACTAGGCCTTGGATATTACAATAGGGTCCGATTTCAACATCTTCACCAAGCACAACGTCTGCAGAAACAATACTAGATGAGTGAATTTTCATAAAGATTTCTGAATTACTTTTCTTTATCGAATGCTTTTACGACTTCGTCAGTAATTTCTGAATCGGCACTGGCATAAAGTACAATCTGTGCATTTTGATTACTTTGTATGACCATATTCAAAGACTTTTCTTTAGCGATCTTCTCGATTACTTTTTTCATTTTTTCAACGATTGGCTGAAGTAAATCACCTTCTTTTTTCTGAAGCTCGCCCTGGGCTTTTGCTGCAAGTTGATTAAATTTTTGCATTTCTTCTTGCAGTTCAGCGGCTTTTTTGCCAAAGGCTTCTTCAGCAAGTACTGATCTTTTTTTCTCAAGATCTTCACGCATTTTATCGATATCGGCCTTCTTTTTTTCTAACTCTTTACTTTTCTTGTCGGCTTCTTTTTTAATTTCCTCTTTTGCTTTTTTTCCAGCTGATGATTTTTCGATAGCTTTTTGTATATCGACATACGCCAGTTTAAAATCGGCAGAAGCTATGGAAGTTGCTACCAATACACTTAACATTATTAAAAAAATTTTCATTTAAGATCTCCTTGTTAAATTATTAAAATACTTAATTAAAAAAATTATGTTACTAAAATGGTGGGCCAATCGAAAATTCGAAATTAACAGTGTCCCGGTCAAGCTCGTCGCGGGTTAACGGCCAGCCCCACTCAAATCGCAGCAATCCAAGTGGCGACTGCCACCGAAAACCAATGCCAATATCACTCATGAACTGGCTTCTTGTAATTTGATCTTCAGCTTGTCCAATATCGTAGAAAAGCACTCCAGTTAGTCCAGCTTCTTTAATCAACGGAAACTGTATTTCGGTTTGATATAATACTTCTGTCGTTCCACCGAAAATCAAATTTGATCGTCTGCGCCGCTCGTCATCAGAAATTGTTGGCGGTAAATAAAACGGAGAAGTTACATCAAAAGACTGATTGTAATGAAAATTGGATTGCACACGGCGGCCAACGCTACCCGAACCAAAGCCACGTAGGGTGTAAGCGCCACCCAACTGGAAGCGCTCGGTGAACGGAACGTCGCGGTCGCCATCGATATTTTGCAAATTTAAATAAGTTAAATTATTTCTCCACACCACGTCCCAGAATAGATTTTGAAAAAATCTAAAATGCGATGAGAATTCTTGAAACCTTAAATCACCACCAAGGCCGGCGCGCTCGTATGATACATCAGTAAAAATGCCTTTTGAGGGTGAAAAGCGGTCGTTGCGCGTGTCGTACTCTAAAGTTAAAGTGGCAGAGCTGGTTATGCCTTGCGCGGTCTCTAATGGAAAAATAAATGGATCGGTATTTTTATTAGCGTACAAATCAGACTTATCAATTTTATAACGGACTAAGGCTCGAGTGTTATCGTTCAAAATTGGATGCCCAAATCGCACAGCTGCGCCGGTTTTTAAGATGTCGTAATCGCGGCGTTCTTTATTTTCAATGTAAAACAAATCAAAGCCGGCCGACCATCTGGTGTCTTGGAAATAGGGCTCTGTAAGACTTAACGAATAATCTTGCCGATTTTTTGTGGCATCGATACGAGCACCCAAAGTTTGACCTAAGCCCCGAAAATTATTTTGCTGAACCGAGCCACCCAAACTAAATCCCTGGGCATTGCCGTAGCCAGCAGTTAGCTGCAGCTGTCCCGTGTTACGTTCTTTCACGACGATATCGATATTCAGTTGATCAGGCTTTTCTGGTGGCGTGCTGGTTTTAAAATTAACTTCATCAAAAAATCCAAGGCGCTGAATATTTTCTTGAGAAATACGTTTCCGAGTTTCATTGTACAGCTCACCTTCAGTAATTTTGAGCTCTCGCCGTAAGACTTTATCACGCGTTTTAGAATTTCCGACGACATTAAAAGTTCCGAAATAAACTTTGCTGCCTTTTTCAAATTCAAATACTAAATCTACTTTCTTTTCTTTTTCATGAAAAGAATAACGTGGATTCACGTTGGCAAAAGCGTAACCCAAATCGCCACACTTTGCCTGAAGCTCAGCAATATCTTTTTGCATCACATCAACTGCAAAAATGCCGTTATCTTTAATTTTCACTCCGGCATAAAGTTCTGATTTAGAAAACAATAAATCACCCGCGAAATCAATTTCGCCGACGGTGTATTGTTCACCTTCTTCAATGTGATAAGTAATATAGATTGATTTTTTGTCGGGAGTTACGGTCACGATAGGACGGTCAATTTTGACCTGCACATAGCCCAAATTCCAATACAGAAATTTTAAGACTTGAATATCACGCTCGAAGGCATCCTGCTTGAATGATCCAGAGCTGCTAAGGCCCGAGAAAAACCCGGCTTCTTGTGTAAATAGCCGGCCTTTGATGTACGAGTCCTTAAGGTTGCTATTACCTAGCAGGGTGATTTTCTTCACTTTTACTTTATCGTTTTCAGTTATTTTGAATTTAATTCGTACTGTTTCATCTTTTTTAACGTCTTCAATTACGGGCTCGACTTTTACAAGGTAAAATCCCTTATCTTCATAAAATTTCTCTAGCTTTAACACGACCTCTTTAACTTTAGCCGTATTTAAGATTTCAAAGTTTTTTAATGTGCTTTCCTTTTCTAGATCATCCGACTTGATTTCGCTATTACCTTCGAAGACCACTTCAGCTATCGTTGGCTTTTCGACAACAGTGTATTCTAACTGCAAGCCACCATTTTTAATTTCTTTACGCACTTCGATTTGAACAAAATAGCCCATTTTGAACAGCACTTGAATATCTTCCGTGACCTGTTTTTCAGAAAATGATTTCCCAACTTGCGATGAAAGTTTTGCCAATATCGCTTCTTTTTCAATTTTCTGCTGGCCTTGAATAACGATCGAATCGATTTTGACGTCTTGAACCGACGTTGCTTTTTTTCCAACTTTTACGGCGGCTTTTAATTTTGATTTTGCGCGCGGTTCAGCACCACTTACAGGTTGAGCTGAAAATAGCGCGACCATAATGGTTAAGAATAAAAAATTCCCGAATTGTTTTAATAGCTTATCATTCACCTAGGAAGGCTAACCAGAGTTGGACACCTTGTCAAAGCCCCAAGGCGTACTATTTTGCAAAACGTCCATCTTTGACTTTAAAGACACGAGGAAAAAGACCTGCAAATTGCATATCATGCGTGACGACAATTAGGGTAAGGCCAAATTTTTCTCGAAGCTCGAAAAATAATTGCTGGATTTTAAGTGAATTTTCGGAATCTAAATTTCCGGTAGGCTCGTCAGCGAATAAAATTTCAGGATCTTTGATTAAAGCACGGGCAATAGCGACGCGCTGAAGTTCGCCTCCGCTAAGCTGACTTGGATAATGGTGAGCACGATCTTCCAGGCCCATAAACCTTAACCAGTTCATAGCTTTTTCTACGACATCGGCTTTTTTTTCGCTTGCTATAAGAGACGGCAGCATGATGTTTTCTAAGGCCGAAAATTCTTGTATCAAATGGTGAAATTGAAAAACAAAACCCATCTTTTGATTTCTAAATTCTGCCAGTGAATCATCAGACATTTTGGTAATACTTACGCCTCGAAATAACACCTCACCTGATGTAGGCCTATCAAGTGTTCCTAAAATTTGAAGTAGTGTCGACTTTCCAGACCCCGAAGCACCTAGCAAACACACGGCTTCTTTTTTTTGAATTTGTAAACTGATCCCTTTAAGAACTTCCAGGTTGGTCGAACCCGTTGGATAACTTTTAAATATATCAGTAGCTTCTAATAAATAAGTACTTGGCCGGGAACTATCCATTTTTTAATCCTTCGACAACTTCTAATTGGCTGCCTTTAATGGCTGGTGATAGTGTCGCAAAAAAACATAAAAGCGTTGTGGAAACTGCAATAAGAGCTAGATCTAAAAATCGTATTTGCAAACCTATTTCATCAATTTTATAAACTGAGCCTGAAATTAAATTGAACCGGTTCTGAAGGACCGCAAATACAAGGCATAAAATAAACCCCAACAAAAACCCTGCTAAAGTTCCAGCGATTCCTACCAAAAGGCCCTGCCCGATAAAAAGTTTGCGCACATCCGAAGCTGCAAGTCCTAATGTTTTTAAAATTGCAATGTCGGCATAACGCTGTCGAATAAAAACGTAAAGGGTGCTAGAGATATTAAATGCAGCCACGATCACGATGATAAACACCACAAAGAAAATAATGACTCGTTCAATTTTAACGGCCTCGAACAAATTACGATTGACGTCGTACCAGTCTGTCACCGCGTAGCCATTACCTAATTTTTCCGACAGCTTAAATGAGGCCTGCCTAGAACTATCGCGAGTATCTAATTTTAAAAAAGCTCCGGTATAGCGGTTGCCAATTTCGGTCAGGTCCTGCAAGGCCTTAAGATCGCCAATAACTAAACGCTCGTTCCAATCGTTTTTTCCAAAATCTAGGACGCCCGCGACAACAAACTGTTTTACTTGGCGCCTAAAACCGGATTTTTCAAAAGGCGTTGCCAGCGGAACGACAATAAAAATAGAATCATTTATTTTTAATTGAAACCTTTTTGCTAAGCCTACGCCAATGACGACGTGATCTGTATTTAACAACAATGAACCTTGTTTAATTCTATTTTCCAGATGCAAAACATTTTTCATTTCGGCACTTTCAACGCCCTGAAATAAAACACCTGAAACCTGGCCCTGCGAAGCAAGGACGGCCTCAGCATAAGCAAATCGCATCATCGATTGAATTTTCGGCTCGTTAGCTTTTAATTTTTTAGCAAACTCAGACCAGTCATCTACTAATTTGCCGCGCCGAACTACCTGAATGTGACCGGTTACATCCGTTAAAGCGCTTTTTAAAGTTTCTTCAAAACCGCTCATCACGGCCATGGATGCAACTAGGGCCGCTACTCCTAAAACTAACCCCAAAAATGCAAGCGGAGCCGAGCCATTTCTTAAAAAGCTTTTCGAAAATAACAGCCGGTAGGCGACCCACATTTTAAATTGAAGTTGAGCCGAGGAATTTTTTCTCATTCGATTTCAACATCACTGACTTGGCCAAGAGTGCCATTCATCTGTGCCTTCAAGTAGGCCATGATAAAAGCATCGAAATCGCCATCCATTACATTATGCACTTGATTTGTTTGATGCAAAGTCCGGTGATCCTTAACCATTTGATACGGATGCATAACATACGACCTGATTTGCGAACCCCATTCGTTTGCTTTTTTCTGTGAATTCATTTCGTCTTTTTCTTTGTTTTTCTTCTCAACTTCTTTTTCGTAAAGCGCCGCTTTAAGCATTTTCATAGCTTTTTCTTTGTTCTGCACTTGGGATCGCTGATTTTGCGAGGCAACGACAATTCCAGATGGTCTATGCCGAATTCGCACTGCCGAATCCGTTTTATTGACATGCTGTCCACCGGCACCACTTGAACGGTAGGTTTCAACATCGATGTCATCAGTTTTTATTTCTATATTAATGTCGTCATCGACTTCAGCCCACACAAAAACAGACGCAAAAGAGGTGTGACGTCTAGCATTTGAATCAAACGGCGAAATTCGAACTAAGCGGTGCACGCCGGATTCAGCCTTCAAATACCCGTAAGCATATTCACCAGAAATTAATAGGGTGCAGGACTTAATCCCCGCTTCATCGCCATCGTTACGATCTAAAACCTCAATTTTGTAATTATGTTTATCGGCGTAGCGGGTGTACATTCGAAGCAACATCAGCGCCCAGTCACAACTTTCTGTGCCTCCGGCGCCGGAATTAATAGATAAGTAAGTGTTGTTGGAGTCCAATTCTCCGTTTAAAACTCGCTTAAGCTCTAGGGCTTGGCCGATTTTATCGATTTCTAAAAGTTCAGATTTCACTTCCTTAAAGGATGTTTCATCGTCAACTTCGACAGCCATCTCCAGCAACACTTTCGCATCATCTAGCCGGTTTTGAAAGAAACTCCATTCGTGGATGGACTTTTCCAAAAAAGATTTTTCTTTATTTAATTTCTGCATCTCGGCTGGTTTTCCCCAGATAGCTGGATTTTGTGCAGCCAGTTCTAATTCAGAAAGACGCTTTTTCTTTCGATCGAAGTCAAAGATACCCCCGAAGCTCGACGGAAAACTTTTCCAATTCGGTAATCTGCTTTTTTACTTCGGAAGCTTCGGCAATAATTGACATAAATAGGAGTCTAAAAAACTAGGCCCCAGAGTCAATCAGGAAAACTAAAAAATGGTTTTTAAGTGCTGAAGTTGCTGAAAACACGCTTCCTGAATCGCAAACATCAATTTTTCTTCGTCTTTTGACTTCTCGTGATCATAGCCAAGCAGGTGTAAGACGCCATGAATTATCATGTACAAGAGCTCGTTATGTAGCGAATGCTTTTGCGCCAAAGCTTGTTTTTTTAGCACTGGCAAGCAAAAAATAAGTTCACCCATTGAGACTTCTTCGGCAGGCCGAAAGCTAAGAACATCCGTCGCATAGTTCTTTTTTCGGTATTGAAAATTTATTTTTTTCATGTTCGCCGCACTTAAAAAGATAAAAACAATTTCTTTTTTCTGCTGCAGAAACTTTTTATTTCTAATTTTCTTTTTCGATAAGGCGGCAACAACCAAGCCCAGCGCCTGGTTTAACCGCTTGGTATTTATTTTCTTTTTCACTTGATTGACAATTAATATCTTCATAAGTAACTCTGATTCAATTATGCCCCAACCACCAAAAAATCTCAAAGAATTAAGTTCTCTAATTCGAATTATTGCCGATCTCCGCGGCCCCAATGGCTGTCCGTGGGATCTCGAGCAAACTCATCAGTCTTTAACTCCATATGCGATTGAAGAGGTGCACGAATTCGTTGAAGCTGTGGAAAATAGCGATGATCAACATATGTGCGAAGAGCTGGGCGACGTGCTGTTTCAGGTGGTGCTGCACAGTCAACTTGCCGCTGAACGAAAAAAATTTGATCTGGCGGATGTTATTGAAAAAATAGCTGAAAAAATCGTGCGACGGCACCCGCATGTTTTTTCTGATGTCAAAGTAGCGAATAAAGATGAAGTCCTTTTCAATTGGGATGAAATTAAAAAACAAGAAAAGGCAGGTCGACCTAAAAAGTCACTCGCTATCGATATTCCATCAAGTCTGCCAGCTTTGCAGCGCGCCGGAAAAATTGGCGAAAAAACCAAAGCTCTGAATTTTGATTGGATTGAAATAAAGGACGTTATAGCCCAGCTGAAAGCCGAGCTGGTAGAGCTAGAAGAAGCCCTGCAACAGCCTGAATCGCCGCAAAAAAAACCTCATATTTTACATGAGATGGGGGATGTTTTATTTTCGGCAGCTCAATTAGCGCGGCATTTGAATATTGAGCCCGAACATAGTCTACGAGAAGCCAATCGACGTTTTTTAAAACGTTTCGAAAAAATGCTGGAGCTTAGAAATATCACTGCGGAGGAATTCACTTCGATTCCTTCTGAAGAAAAAGAAAAACTCTGGAGTGACGCAAAAAAAGATTGTTAACTTTTATGACTTTTTTTTTGACAGTTTTCGACTGATTATCAAATCGAAATTTATAAAAATCGTTGATTTATTTTGCAATATAAATTTCTGAAAATTTATAAATAATAATTGATCTGAATTATTCCAGGTACTTACGCCGTCTTAATTTCAAACGCTATCGCTAGAAGACAAGCCAAATCATGGCGTTAGCGGTCACCTCGTAATTTTAAAAAACTAGCCTAAACTTTAATTCACCACTCAAGAACTGATCGCAGGTACGCGATAAGACCCTTGACTGCATTGTGAAACAGAGGACTTATATGAATAAAATATGGATGCAAAAACAAATTATCGCTGTTGGCTTGATACTATTATCAGGATGTGACAAAGGCGGTAGTGAGTTCTCGATACCCGCAACAACCGCCCAGTTTCAGCAGGCGGCAACTTTTATTCCAAGAAAGCTGGATGTGCTTTTTGTAGTAGACAACTCAGGTTCGATGAGTTCATCACAAAGTAAGCTGGCCGCAAATTTTCCATCATTTATAAATTATTTTAAAAATAAAGGTTATGACTTCCGTATTGCCGTGACAACAAGCGATGCCTATTACGGTGATCAGTTTGTATCTAATGGTTGCTCTCTTTGTAACGCACAACAAACTCAATTTCGTTCGGGTGTCACACCTGCCATTCGTGTCCTTGACAATTTGACTCCAAATCTTGAAACGGTTTTTAGTTCGAATGTTCAAGTGGGCACAACAGGCAGCGGTGACGAGCGTGTGTTTTCAAGTTTCAAAGCTGCACTAAGTAGTTCTTTAAATACAGGCTTCCACCGCTCGGACGCCTATTTGTCAGTAATCATGATTTCTGATGAAGAAGATTTTTCTCATGATGATATTAATATGAATGAGTCTTATACTCAGCCAACACTGCATTCCGTCAGCATGTACAAAAGCTATTTAGAAACTTTTACTTCGGGCATCGCTACAAAAGATTTTTCGGTTTCGACAATTTCTGTTATTGATGAGGCTTGCCGGGCATCATTGGGAACTGTGCAAAAGATTTCTCAGCGCTTAATGCAGTTGTCGGATGCAACTGGTGGAACCAAGAACTCAATCTGTAATTCTTTTGCAACGGTCCTTGATAATATAAGCTCATCGATCGCCTCACAAACTCAGGCCACCTTTCAATTAAGTCGGGTCCCTTCAGTCAGCACTATTCGCGTTATCATCGACGGCGCGCTTGTGCCCCAAAGCGCAATCAGTGGATGGTCTTATGATCCCGTGAAAAATATAATTAAAATAAATGGTTCGACTTATCAACCTCAGTCAGGTTCAAGCGTTACCATTAACTTTGACCCAGCAAGCGTAAACTAGAAAGCGAGTATTGAAAATGTTACAACCGAAAAATGATTGGTTCGTATTATTAGGGGATCAAAAATATGGTCCCTACAGTTATAAAAACATGATCAACATGATGCAAACCAATCAGCTGATGGATTATAATTATGTTTGGGCCACGCACTTAGAAAGCTGGACACCCATTTATCAATTAGAAGAATTTAGTAAAGATCGCTTTCAAATTTTAATGCGGCAAGAATCTGAATATTTAAATTCTTTCGTACAACGCCAGCATCCGCGCACAGAAGTTAATATTCCTTTGCTTGGACACAATACAATTCGTTTTTTTGACGGAGCCGTAACGTCTCTATCAGAAAATGGCGCACTTTGTCTTTTAAACACGCCCTTAGTCCAAGTTGGTGACTTAGTAAAAATTCATATCAAAGCGAACGGCAGTTCCGGAGCGGCATTTAACATTGAAGCTGAAGTTATTCGGAAAAATTTCTCAAAGCAGCGCCTGAACTCGAAATCTGGCCTTTATTATGCGGTTCGCTTTAACGATATACAATCTGTGGGCCTCGATCAGATTAAACAATGGGTGGCAGCTGCTTAGCTTTATCACCAACGGAGCTTTACTTAACTTTAATAAAACCTTTAAGGAGGAAACATGGCTTTTTTTACTTTTATGAACAGTGCTGGAGTGGTTGGATGGACAATTTTACTCACAGGAATCGCTGCCGCTGCGCTTGTTGTCGAGCGCGCTCGGACACTTTATTTTAATTACGGAATGAATGTCGATGAATTTACAAATAAAATTCAAACCCTAGTTCTTGGTAAAAAAAATGAAGAGGCTATCATTGCTTGCGCTCAGTTAGATTCAAAACCTTTAGCGCGTGCGTTCAAGGGCATCTTAGAAAAATCAGACCGTGATGATGAAACTATTTTTCAAGCACAAGATATTGCAATGGCTGAAACAGTGCCATTGTACACTAAACGCTTACACTATTTATCAATGTTAGCTAACGTTTCAACTTTACTTGGCCTGTTAGGAACTATCCACGGATTGATCTTATCATTCCAAGCTGTTGCACAAGCAGACCCTGCCGAGAAGCAAGCGATGTTAGCTTCTGGTATTGCCGTATCGATGTACACGACAGCACTTGGATTAGCAGTTGCGATTCCCGCGATGGTGGCATTTTCATTCTTAACTTCAAAACAAAATCAGCTATTAGAGCAGTTAACTGAAAAATGCACAAAGTTAACGGATGTTTTAACTAGCAGCCACGTTCCGGGATTAAACAAGGACACTGTTTTTCCAGAAGCTTCTCGATTGAAGTCTTCAGGCCCAACACCTCCTGCAGCAAATTCGAAAGTATCGTAAGTAAATAAAGGTTTTTTTTCTTAAGGAGAAAAAATATGCGACGACGAATAAAACCAGTCATCAACCACAACTCTGAATTCGAATTGGATTTAGCGCCTTTATTGGCGGTGATGGTAAAACTGGTTCCAGTTTTGTTAGTGTCCTCTGCCTTTGTGCAAATGATGATTATCGAAACTGAACTTCCACAAGTTGTAAAGCAAGCGATAGAACAGCAAAATAAAGATCCGAAAGCAATACATGTTGCGGTAGAACTTTCTAAAAAATCAGGTGTCAAAATTATTATCAGCCAAGATGGAAAACAGTCCATTGAAACAGTGGCTTTGAATAAAGATAACCAACTTGATTTAGCTCGGCTGCAAGCAAAATTTCAAGAAATTAAGATTGCACATCCGGAAGTTTTTAAGATCGAGATGAGCCCTGAAGATGATGTCCCGTACAAAGAAGTTGTCCAGGTGATGGATGAAGCCCGTAAATCTAGAAGTAACGATGTTAAATTTCCGCTGAAAGATCTTAAAACAGGAAAAGATACGACCACCCAGTATATGTTTCCTGAAATAGTCTTCGGCAACACGATGGATGGATAACCTATGAGACGCAATCGGTTTAAAGTAGAAATTAAAAAAAACCAAACTTTCGGATTAAACATCACTTCGATGACCGATATGTTTACGATTTTATTGGTATTTTTGCTGCAAACATTTTCTGCTGGCGAAGTGAATATCGATCCCGTTACGGGCGTTCGTTTGCCAACCTCAACAACAGAAAAAAATCCCGTTGATGGAGTGAAAATATCAATTTCGCCGACTGAATTAAAGTTAGACCAACTTAAAGTAGCTGATGTGAAAAATAATTTGATCGCGACAGCGGCTATTGATCCAAACGATTCAAACTTTATTCAGCCTTTATTCGACGAACTCCAAAAATTTAATAAAACTCATGAAAAATTAGCTAAAACAGGAAAAGTTTTGTTTCAAGCGGATCAAGCTTTACCGTACGCCACTTTACGAAAAGTTATGTACACCGCTTCTATGGCGGGTTTTCCTAATTTGAAATTAGTTACAACTGCAGGGAATTAGCATGAAATCAAAAGCTGGAATTTTAATTCTTATCACTTCGCTAGCTGCGACAGGCTTCGGCATGCAAGACACGACCAAAGGCCTGCTACCGGAAGTTCGCCTAAATTCGGACAATGAAGATCAAAATACGAACAAAGCTTTCCAGTCTGAAATGCTAATCACTAAAGCTGAAAATAAAGCCGTTGAATCTTTAACTCGCATAATTGCGCGTAAAAAAGGAACTGAAGAAGAACCCGATTTACTATTTCGCTTAGCTGAGCTTTACATGCGCCGGGCTAAGTCTGGACGCTTTTTCGATCTAAATGAAAAGATAGTTTCAAAATCAGCTGTAGTTCAGCAAAAAGCTGTTGAATCGCTGAAAAGCGCTATTCAAATCTATAATCGCCTTGAAAAAGAATTTCCTAAATATAAAAACTTAGACGCTGTTTTCTTCAACAGCGCACTTGCCCACCAACAAACTCGTCAAACTGAGCGTGCTAAAGAACTTTACAACCGTCTTGCTAAAGAATTCCCAAAATCAAATCTTATTCCAGACTCGTTACTTGAAGTTGGCGAAATTTATTATTTTCAACAAAATTTCACAGTGGCTTTAGAAAAATTCAAAGCCATCGAGAAATTTCCTGCATCGAAAGCATATCCGTACGGAATTTACAAATCGGCTTGGTGCCTTTACAATTTAAAACAGACTGATGCGGGCATTCAGCAACTTTTGGCTGTTGTCCGTCAAAATCCAGCGGATTCTTCAGATCCTAAAAAATATAATTTACGTAAGGAAGCCCTACGCGATTTAACGCTATTCATTGGCGAAACTATGCCTTCAGATCAGCTGTATAGTTTTTTTGAAAAAATCACAACTGAAGATGAACTTGGCGACTCGCTAATGGCTTTGGCTGGCCTGTATGAATCTCATTCCCGTTACAAAGAAATAAATGTATTTGTTAAAACTTTTATTGAAAAACATCCTGAAAGCGTGCACGCTGCGAAATGCTACACCAAGCTGATAGATACAAATGAAACGTTGAAACAGCGTGATGTCGTCATTAGCTATCTTAAAAAAATGTCATCTGCTTGTTTGTCAAAATCAGATGCGCCATGCAACGAAAGTTTTCGAAAAGCCAGTTTAGATATTTCGAAAAAATGGTGGGAAATTTGGTTAAAAAATAAGAAAAACACGGAGTTTTCGAAATTAACTGAACAAGCCTTTGAAATTCTATTAAGTAATGAAGATGCTTTGAAGCCGGATTCTAAATCCCGCTATGCATATGCTGAATTGCTTTTCCAACAAGATAAATTCGAACAAGCCAGTCAGAATTATGAAGACGTTGCAAACCACAAGAGTATTGATAAGACGCTGGGTCATGATGCCCTGTACGGAGCTTTATATTCAATTGAAAAATCACTTGAGAAAAAAGAAGATTCTGTTTTGACGGAACGTCAAAAACAACTGGCTGTTCGCTATTTAAAAGAGTACCCAAATGGCGAACACATAACGTCACTGCAATACAAGCTAGGCTTCATTGCTTACAAACAACTTGATTACGAAGTCGCACTCAAATTACTTACTCCCCTTGCTAGCAAATTGAAATATCCTGAAATTAAATCAAAAGCTGAAGATCTTGTTTTAGATATTTATAATATTAAGAAGGACTATTCTTCAATTCAAAGCTTTGCGAAGCAAATTTTAAAAGGAACTGAAGACAAAAGCAGAAAATCTAATTTAAATAAAATTATAGAAGAATCGCATTACGCTCAAATTCAAGCTGAGGCTGCATCTTTAACAACTGCAAAGCGAATTGAACAACTGCGTTCGTTTGCAAGCCAACATCAAGACTCAAAATTAGGACAAGATGCCTTTTGGCAGTCAATATCACTAGCCTACTCGAATGGTTTTGATGTTTTGGGCGCAGACTTAACGACTGATTTCGTAAAGCAATATCCTACGGATCCACGAAAAGCAGACTCAATCAAAGAGGCTACCAAAGCTTATCTTGATGCTGGTCAAATTAAAAAAGGAATTATTTCACTAAGACAGCTGGCTGTCTTAGAACCAAAGAATGGTTTAAAGAACTTAGAAATGTCCTGCGACCTTTTAAGAATTAACAACCAACTTGCAGAAGCACGTGGTTGTTATAAAGGTCTATATGATCAAGTGGACCGCTCTAGAAAATCTGAGTTGTTGTCAAAAATGGTTAAATCTTACAAAGATGGAAAAAGTTCTGCAGAATTAGAATCCTTAGAAAATCAAATTTTGAAAGAAAATATCGAGCCCTACGCAACTCAGTTATTAATTACTAAAGCCAAAAATCTTCTGGCGCAAAAGAAAATGACTGAGGCTTTTAACTTATCGCTTAAAATTAACTCGCGCCAAGTGGATTCGGACACTCGCGCTGAGGCCCGACTGATTCAAGCCGAAGTCTTAGAAAAAGAATTTGTCAATCAGAGTATGAAGGCCCGTGAAAATAAATTCGCCATGGTCCTTTCCATGAAGACAGAAAAACTAGATAAAGCGCACACGGCTTATTCTACGACTATTAAGATGTCTAAGACAGACCGCATTCAAGCGCAAGCCCTTCAAGGTATCGACCGCCTATATTCCCACTTTGTTGAATCAGTAGTTAATATGCCAGTCCCTGCTTCTTTAAATCCGGCGGAGCAAAAAAATCTGCGTGATGAATTGGTCAAGTTAACGGCACCGTTTGTTGTTAAAAAAGCTGAGAATTTAAATCAGTTGCGAAAAATTTCAAAACTTTCAACTGGCGCTTCAGAAACTATTAACTGGTCAGAATATAGCATTGAAAAAACTGTTGAGCCAAGAATACAGTTTCCATCGGCACAAAAACTAAGTCATTTCATCCCATCAAGCTTTGAGATATCATCGACAGGCTTCAACCGCCTGCCTGCTTCGGAAAAAAAATGCGATCTAAATTCAGTAACAGCAGCTAATATCGGCGGCTGCTTGCAGACAAAGAAGTTAGCTGATGCCGAAACTCTTGCTCTTCGTCTTTCAGGCAATAAAGAGACCCGTGCGACCGGACTTTACTATTTAAGTATCATTGCTGACAAGCAAGGTGAATACGATAAAGCTTTTTGGTTGATTGAAAAAGCGGTAGCTCTAGAACCCGAGAATTCGATGATTAATTATCAAAAAGGTAAAGTTCTTTATTCTGTCGAAGGAATCAACAGTGCTTTACCTTATTTCGAAAAAGTTTTAGACATGAAAAAATCGTCTCCGGAATTAGTTATTATGAGTGCTTTAAAGTCCTTCTCGGATCGGGACTATATTACCGCGACAGAGGAATTTTCTAGATTATCTGTTGAGGAGCTTTATAATTATAGCTTAGGTGAGCTGTATGTTGAGGCCACAGCTCAAAAAGGTGAAACTGAAGAAGCTTTGAAACTTTCAACAAAACTTCTTAATTCGAAACCAGACTCTGTCGATATGTTAATAGAGCAAGCAAGAGTTTTAGAAGTGTTTTCAGTGAAAATAGAAACTGCGATGATTAGCTACCAGAAGGCGTTAACGAAATCATCGAACCCAGAGCAAAAGGATTGGTTGAAAAAGAAAATTGAACTATTAAAAACAAATAAAAACAGTCAAATAACGTCGTACGTAGTTGGGAATTAAAATGGACTGCAAAAGAATAGGGACACTTTATGGGAACACATACGACGACATTAGCAGTACTAGCTTTTTTATTAGTAGCTAGTGTATCTGCTTACGCTAAAAAAACTGAAGTCCGCAAAGTCCAAGAAGTCAACTTCTCGGATATGAACCTTAAAGGTACAATTCGTAATCCTGATGGGGCTTACCTTGTGCAAAAAAAGGGATTAAAGTTTATGCCTTTGCATGACGTACAAAAGGATTTGGATCAAAAAATTCGTGAGACCGCATCGTACATCGACTAAGACTAATAGGAGCTAGGGAACGTATGTCAGTACTTAAATTAAAACAAATTACAGAAAGTGGAAAGACCAAGGTCTTCAAGTTTGATTCAAAATCAAGTTTGAAAACATTTGGTTCTTCTAGAAAAGCCAACCTAGTTTCCATCGATCCAGCCTCAGAAAAATTTGAGGGCGTGTTCGAACATCGTGCTGATGGCTGGCACTATATTTCCTTTGATTTAAAAAATAAGAATTCAGATACAAAAATTGCATCAGACACACTTATTCAACTTAAATCATCCGTTATGCAAGCCTCAGTCTTTGAAATACAAGAGCATTTATATGCTGATTTTTCTTCTCTAGGTTCATTAACAGGTCAGCTTGAAAAACAAATTTATATTGTTAGCCGCAACAGCCGCATTTTAGAAACTAAAGTGGTTGATAAAAATAAGAGTTTTCAATTTGCGATTCATGGTAAAAACAATTTATTTAAAATTCCTGCGACAACCAGCTGGATCGTTGAAAATCATGATGGCTTTGAAGTAAAATCTAAATTGATCCAGGTAAATGAATTAAGCCATCTAAATAAATCAAAAAATCAAAGCTTAACACCTGCTGAAAAACGCACCGTAACTGTCACGCTAGTGGCATTTGCATTGTTAGCTTCTATGGGAATTTTAGCGCCTAAGCAAGTCAAAGTTATCACTGAAAATATTCTTCCAAAAGAGCCGATAAACGTTGTCGTCAAAATGGAAAAGAAAAAAGAACACTTAAAAAAAGTTACCCAATCCTCTGCAGCTCCGGCCCAGCCAACGAAAGAAGTTGGTGGATCAGCTGGCGGCGGTAAAGTATCGGCATTACTTAAAGGTGCGGTTGGCGTACGAATCTCTCAATTAATCGGAAAAGTTTCCGCAACAGATGCTAGAACTGCAAATGTCTTAGTTACCACGACGGGTGTTAAAGCCGGCGAAGCAGCTTCGGGCCGTGCGCTGGCTGCTGTTGGTAAAATGGAATCCTCAGGACGAAACTGGAATGGCGAATCCGCAGGTAGCGGAACTGGAGTGTCAACAGCTGGTGTTGGCGGCGGTAAAGGCACGAAGGGTCTTGGCGGTGGATTAGGACAGGGGAAAACTGGATCTGGCGGAGTTGGCCTTATCGAAGAAGAATCAGAAGTCGTCGGTGGTCTGGACCGTGAAATTATTGCTCAGTATATCAAGACTCAGTTGGGTCAAATTCTATATTGTTACGAAAGACAATTGTCAGCTAATCCTGATCTTTATGGAAAAGTGGCAGTGCGCTTCACTATCAGCGGCAATGGTGCTGTCGAAACTCAAGCCATCAACGATACAACTTTAAAAAGCGCACCGGTTGAAGGTTGTATCTTAAGTAAAGTATCGAAGTGGAAATTTCCAGAACCAAAAGGTGGCACGAAAGTTTTAGTTACCTACCCGTTTCTATTTAAAAGTACTAATTAAGGATATTGTTTGGCCAATGAGGTCTTAAAGGAGATTTGAACAGATGAACACAAAGAAAATAGTTTACAGCTTAATTGCAATCACGATGGCGACAGCTCTTCCCGCTTTTGCTGAAGATAAAAAGTCAGTAGAGCCAAACGCGACGACAAAAGGTTCCGACAAAGTCGATTTAAAAAAATTAGAAGATAAATATTGGTCTTCAAAAGACGATGATTATGGTGTTATTCAAAACCGCACATTTTCTAAAACCGGAAAATTCTATGGGTCTTTAGTCTATGGCCCATTAATGAATGATCCCTTTGCCAAAGCACGAGCTGCTGGCGGAATGTTAGGATACTATCTTAATGAAGATTTCGGTCTGGAGTTTAGTTATCTAAGTTATGCTTCAAAACAAAATGACACTGTTACAGCCTACCAAAATGACTTTGGCGCAGTCCCCGATTATAATTTGGTAAAAGCGTCGAAAGCCATTTCTATAACGTACACTCCGTTCTATGCAAAAATGGCCTTTATGAATAAAGCCATCCTATATTTCGATATGGGCTTTACATTAGGTGCAGGAGTTACTGATTATGAAATTCAAAAAACACTGACAAACGGTTTGAATCAAGATATTCAATCAAACGAAATGAAATCCGCATCCCATTTCGAGCTGGGTGTCATGCAGCAGCTATTTATAAGTCAGTATTTCGCATTTCGCTTGGATGTTAAAAATTCTTTTTATCAGCAGACGACACAAAAATACAAAGCGACATCTGAGGCAACACGCGCCAATAGTTCAAAAAGCGCAAACGATACGACGATTATATTTGGTCTAACTTTTTTCACAAAGTAAGGGTGAAGTAAATTATGAAGAAGAATGAGAAATAACCAGAAGAATATAAAAGTAATTTTTATTTTAACTTTACTATTTTCCACAAGTCTGCAAGCGGAAGGCGTTCTAAACGTCAAATCTGAAGCACGAAAGCCGGCTGCCAATTTAAAATTTCGTCAGTCTGGCGTCCCTGTTTTTGAAATGGTCCAAAAAAGGGGTGATGAAGTTATTAAGGTAAAAGAAATACCTAAACTAGATATCGGCGATGAAAAACAAATCGAAGCTAGTACTTCAAATTTAAAATTACCCATCGAGCGCCAATTAAAAGTTCAAGCTGTCCAGAGTAAAGCTTCTCCAGCACTGGTAACTATTCCGCAAATTATGCTGTCACCCGTTCAGCCTATAAAAAAGCTTGCGGAACAAACTGCAGTTTCGAAAATTCCTACTGTGCGACTGTTAGAATTAATTCCACAGCCAAGTTTACTTGCCACTGAAATTAGTCTGCAAAATTTAGTCGAAATTAAGCCTGATGAATATAAAATGCTGCAAGCACTTATATTTCTTGAGTACCAAAAGAAGTATGATCTGGCCATGAGTCTTTTTGTCGAATTAATGGAGACGAAAGAATACCGATCACAGGCCCTTTTTCACTATGCTGAGACAGCTTATGGGCTGGAACTGTACTCAGAGTTCCGTCAAAAGATGATTCAAGTCACACAAGAAACAAAAGACTTAGCCTTGAAAAAATTAGCGGTCGAAATGCTTGCAAAGAATGTTTCAGTACTTGCTAATACAGATATTGCTGTTATTGACCCTTTGATTGAATCTTTTGATATTGATGTTACAAAAAATGAAAAGTATTTACTGAAAAAAGCAAAGTACTTCTCTGAAAAGGGCGATTTAGGAAAATTGGAAAGTGCTTTAGTTTTTATCCCTACTTCATCAGCTCTTTATCCCGAAGCGGCGTTACTGAAAGCCATTTTTAATTACCGCATGGGTCAAGTTGATGCGGCCATTTCTGAATTAGAAACTGCATGGCCAACGGTGGAAGACAAAAAGAAAGATCAAGTTCGTAATCTTTCAGCTTTAACATTAGCCCGTCTGTATTTTCAAAAAGGCGATTACAAAACCGCCTATAAACATTATTTAGTCATTGATAAATCAAGCTCGGCTTGGTTGCAAGCGATGGTTGAAGAAGCGTGGACGCAAATACTAGCTGGAGATTACGAAGGTGCCGCTGGAAACATGTTTTCACTACACACTGATTTTTTCCGTAAAGCTTATGCGCCGGACACTTATATTGTGCGCACCGTGGGTTATTTAAATCTTTGCCAATTCGGAGATGGTGTGAATGTTTTAAATGATTTAAAAAAACGCTACAGCGTTATTCAAGAGAAGCTTGAGACCTTTCAAAAAAATAGCAAAGATCCTATCGCCTATTATGATTTAGTTAAAACCTGGTTACGTAATACGAATGCAGAAGAGGTCGACGGCTTACCTAGATCGTTCATTGTAGAATTAGCCCGCCACCCTAGCTTTACTTCAGCACAAAAACAAATGAACAGCTTTGAAGACGAAAACACCCGCTTCAATAAAATCACGGTCGACCTTATTCGTAAAGAGCGTGAAGCCCGTTTAAAAATGCTACAAACTAAAAATGAACTTGCGGTTTTAAAACGTGACAAAGCTTCAACGTCGTCAGTGCAAAGAAAAGAACAAGAATTTCTTGCCCTGGGTGTCGAGCACATGATCGTCAGTCGTGCCCGTGAAGGTATCAAAAAAATGCGCGTGGCCGCTGTTACCCGCTTAGATAAAGAAAAAGATACTTTACGATTGCAAGCTTCAAAAAGTTTACAAGCCCGCTACAAAATGTTTACCACCACACTTGGAAACTTAGTTGATCAGCGTGACGTTCTTTCTTACGAAATTTATTCAGGAGCTGGCGAACACATCCGCTTCCAAATGGCTGGCGGAGAAATTCAAGATCGCAATGCGGCCTCGTTAGCGCCGGATGAGAAAGAAAGTTACAAGTGGAAATTTAAAGGCGAAGTCTGGGAAGATGAACTTGGCCACTACCGATCTTCATTAAAAAATGTATGTCCGTCTGAAGAAATAGCAACTAATCAAGGGAGCAACTAATGAAAAAATTATCTTTAATCGCAACTCTGGCACTGATATTCGTGGCCACTAACGCCCATGCCGAAGCGATGACGGCGTCGCAGGGTCTTGATAAAATTAAAACAAATTTAGAAAATGCCAAAGCCAATCAAAAGGAATACGACCGCAACTTAGACGTCGTCAGCAAAAATTTGAAGGAGGTCAGTAAAGCGAAAGAAACTTATTTGAAACAAAAAGAAACTGTGTCAACAGAGATCGTTAAAAACAATGAATCTTTAAAAAAAGTTTTGGTGCAAGAGCGTGACTTATCAGCGCTGCTGACGACGGAGAAAGAAAAATTGCAAACTGAATCAAAGCAGCTGGAACAACTTGAAAAAATGATCGCGCAAATTAAAATGAATCAGGTTCAACGTCAAACCATCATTGCCGACTACCAAGAGCAAATGCACATGACTACTGATGAGAAAAAAGCATGGAAAGACCGCGAAGGCGAACTGCGGGCCCAAGAATCTAAGACGATTCAGTCGGTACGCACTATCGCTACGGAAGAGACCACTTGGAGCAACAAGAAAAAAGGCTATGAAGGCGAATTAAAGCGCTGGGTTGCTGAATCGGAAAAACAACAAAAAATTCACGACACATACAAAGGCTTAGCAGAACAAAACAAATAGTCTATCAATTTAACAACCAGAAATAATTTAACGGCGGATTAACTTCTGCCGTAATTTTTCAACCACCTGATCAATCGTCTTCACTTTTAAAAGACGACCAACATACACAAAAGTTGCAAGCGCTAGCCCAATGCTTGTAACAAGATTCAAGACCAGTCCTAAAAATCCGAACGACAGCACATCCTGAATTAAATAGAAAACATGCGCCACTACGCCTGTCACAAAAGCTAAAAATGCGTACTTTGAAATGGTTTTAAAAAAATTACCGTAATAAAAGCCAGTTATAAACCTTGGAAAAAATGTAAGCAGCAAAATTAGATTTAACGAAGCTGATATAGTAGTTGAGATCATCAATCCCCGAACCTGAAATCGCTGCATCAAATGCGGGGCAATTAAAATGTGAACCAACAAGCAAAAGGCGGAAACTATAGCCGGAAACCAGGTGTTCTTTATGGCATAATAGGCAGGTGTTAAGACGCGCACTGCACTGGAAAAAATCATAATCCAGCAGTATGTTCGCAGGATGTCTGCCGTCAATTGCACATCGGCTAATTCGAACCTACCGTGGCCGAATAAAAGCTGCACAATGGGCTGTGCTAAAGAATAAAGTCCGGCAGCAGCGGCCATTGATAGTAACAGATTTAATTCCAAAAAGTTTTGTGCGACTTCGGACATTTTTTGCTTTTCATCTTTTGAAAAAAGCTCAGATAAGATTGGCAGTAAGGCTGTGCCAAGGCTTACAGAAATTAATGATAGTGGCAATTCGATAAGACGGTCGACATAGTTTATATAGGTGATTGTGCCCTCAGCCAGTGACGACGCAAATCTTAGATTAACGATCGTCGTGAATTGCAAAAGCCCCATGCCTAAAAGCCCCGGCACCATATTTCTAAGCACGCGCTGAAAATCTTTATTTCTAAAGTCCAAAGAAAACTTCGGAAAATAATCCGCGCGAATTAAAGCCGGAACCAGCATCGCAGCTTGCAATATACCGCCGATCAGGACTCCCCACCCTAACTGATCGCCAATAACAGGGAATAAATCATGTGGCAGAATAGTAAATAGAATCATCGCTGCATTCCACAAGGTTGGCGCTAACGCCGGTAATGCAAACTGACCTAATGCATTTAAAATCCCCATCATAAATGCATAGCTGCTGACGAAAAAAATAAATCCGAACATTAATTTTGTAAGGCGCAAAGTAAGTAAATATTTTTCGGTGTTTGCGATATACGAAGGGTCCAGCACCAGATTTAATAAGGGCTCGGGATGCAGCACTCCGAACGTTGTTAAGCCGCCCAAAACCACCAATAAAAATGTGTAAACAGAATTGACTAAGTTTTGAGCCCTTACCTTGTTATCCAGCTTGGCCTCAACAAAAACGGGGATAAAACTAACAGATAGTGAGCCCTCGCCAAGCAGGCGCCGAAACATGTTTGGCAGGCGAAAAGCCGCAGCCCAGGCATCGGTTATTCGTTTATCAAAAAAGGCAGCTAAAAGGCTTTCTCGGAGCTGCCCCAGAACTCGGCTAGCCATCGTCCCAAACGCCATAGAAAGGGCGTTTTTCATAACAGATTGGTCTTGCTTGTCTGGATGCTCTATGTTATTTCCTAACCTTTGTTTATTTTATAAATCCTATCTGGAGGTCTTAAGTGGCACAACACAAATCAGCGGCAAAACGGGCTCGTCAAGCTGTCAAGAAAAACGCTGTAAACACGGCTCGTCGTTCGAAGGTTCGTACTAGCGAAAAAACTTTGGCGGCAGCAATTAAATCTGCGGATAAAAAAGCAGTACCTGAATTATTGTCTGCGTATACAAGTCAAATGATGAAAGCAGCACAAAAAGGCGTTTTCAGCCGTTCGACAGCTGCTAGAAAAGTATCGCGTTTATCAGCACAAGTTCACAAAACTGTGTCTGCTAAATAGATTTTTTTAGCTTACGAATACTGACTAAATTTTTACTGAATTGAAATCCGAGCGAAAACTCGGATTTTTTTATGTTTTAAATTCGAAACCTGAATATGCTTTCCGCGCCACGAAAGCACGGATTTGTCGCTTTAATGCGATTGAGATATCATCAAAACTAACGCCATAAACGAAATGATCCTGAGTCGTTTGCTTGTTCTTTAAAGTCGTTCGTACCGAAAAAAAATCACCTTCTGATAAAAAGAAATTTACGATAATGCGCTGATTGTCTTCTAATACAAAATCACTTTTAAATGAGATTCCACCCTCACCGATTTCAACGCCTTGTACAACCGAGGCCGAACCCCGACATAAAAAGGTTAAGTTCTTCCGAAACATTTTTCGCGGAAATTTTCTGCGGGCTTGAAAATTGGACTCTTGCTGCATACAAACTTATCGGAAAAAACCGCACCTCACTTGACGTCCCATGATGAGAATCGCCCAGATAAAGCTTGGTAAATTGACTAACTTTTTTATAGTTAACTTTGGTAAAGCAAGGCCTTCAAAATTTCAAAAATATCATAGCGAGCACGACTTAAGGACCATATTTTCAAGCCAGATATGTGAAGAGACCGGTGAAGACTTCAGTGCCTTATCAGTCTCTTGCAGAACCACCAAGGCATCTTCAAGCTTTCGTAACGACCATAGCCTAGCTTGATCACAGTAGCTTTCGATGAAGTAAGATGGCACCTGGGCCAGTGAGGCTAATTTTGCTCCGCCGATTCCCTGATCTAGGCCAGCCCGCACTGTTAGCAGTAAACGCACGTGCCGAGCTAATAAACTGATAATGCCGACTTCGTTCTGTCCTTGATCTAAAAGTGATACTAATTGCTCGAGCGCTTTAACGCGGTCTTTTTGTCCGATCGCTTTGGTAAAATCAAAAATACTTTCTTCGCGGCTAAAAGAGACGACGGAATTCACATCCACAATCTCAATATTTTTTTTCGCACCTATAAACTGTTGGATCTTTTCGATTTGGTTATCAAGTTCAGTTAAATTATTTCCAACTAAACGATGCAGGCGATGAATCGCGTCGCTAGCAATTTTTAAATCCCGGTTTTGGCATAGATGAGAAATCCACTGTGGAATTTGATTTTCATAGGGTTTTTTAAATTCAACGCAATGGGCTTTTTCCAAAAGAAGCTTGATTACTTTTTTTCGCTTATCAACTTTATCGGCAAAAATAACAAATACTGATGAATCTACTGGATTTTCAAATAATGGTTCCAACTGAATCAATTCGCTGTCTTTAAGCTCTTGCGCATTTTTTAAAATAATTAACCGATGAGACGTAAACACCGGTAGCGTCTCTACGGTGTCTTTGACATTAGTGATGTCTGTATCATCAGTATAAAAAAGTGAGTAATTAAAATCTGTAGTGCTCTCATCCAGCACCGCGAATTTAAAACGATCTACACATTGATTTAAAAGATAAGGCTCATCGCCGAATAAAAAATACACCGAATGAAATTTTTTGGATTCCAGATCTTTATATAATTTTTGTTGATCAAGCAAAGCCATTTAATCTCATTCATTGGTAAATTTACTTTAGATTTATTTCATTTTCTTAAAATCTTTCAATCATGCGATCAAACGCCGCTTGCATCATCTCTTTTGAAAGCGCGTCCAAAGTTTGCCGTTTTGCAGATTGGTTGTAAAGACTGTTGCTGGTGTTAATAACTGGTAGCGTAATGTGTGACGCTGGAAAACTCCGCGTCTGCTTAAAGTTTCCGCTCCATAAAATTTTATTGCTGCCGCGCTTTTTCAAAACTAAATCGATTACTGCCGATACTTTATATTGCAAAGCTAGCACCGTTCCGCCAGGAAGATAGGGATACGTTCCAGTGGTGGTATCAGCTAAGGATTCATCGGCCAAAACTTCGATATTAGAAACTGTTCCTTGTAGCACGGCCTCAGCGGCAGCTTCATCATTTACTAAACGGGCCGAGCGTGATCGCAAGGCTTCGCTTTTTAGAGAATTCGTAAAATAAATTTCTGCACTAGGTTCGATCGAGTTATTTTTAAAGATCGGAATTTGAATGCGCTGAACTCCGTCGGGAAGCTCGTCCATACCGCTGCGCAGTTTGTAAGCGCAAGAAGGCATGACTAATATCGTTAAGGCAAAAATAAATAAGACAAAAATTGGTTTCATCTGCTTTAATAAACGCGCAAGGAAAGACGTATGTCAAACCCTATTCTACTAGCCCCGGGCCCGGTTCAGCTGCATCCCCAAGTGCAGACGATTTTGGCTCAGCCCATGATTCATCATCGCACTCCCGAGTTCGATCAGATTTTGTCACAAACTTTTTCTGGGCTAAAATTTTTATTTCAAACGAAGCAACCCGTTTTTATGCACACCTCTACTGGTAGCGGCGGCATGGAATCAGCCCTTGTCAATTTGCTAAGTCCCGGAGATCACGTCTTAGCGATCGTCTCGGGAAAATTTGGCGAGCGTTGGGCCGATATGGCTGAAGCTTTTGGCGCTAAAGTTCACCGTCTGCTTTGTCCTTGGGGTAAAGCTGTTGATGTCGAAGACGTTAGCGTTTATTTAGAAAATAATCCACAAACAAAAATTGTATTAACTCAGGCTTGTGAAACCAGCACCGCCACGGTCCACGATGTACAGGCCCTGGGGAAGCTGATTGCTACTACCAGCGCACTTCTGGTGGTGGATGGCATTACAGCTGTGGGCGCATTTCCAATACCAATGGATGAGTGGCACATCGATGTGTTGGTGGCTGGAAGTCAAAAGGGCGTGATGCTTCCCACAGGTTTATCGTTTATTTCTTTTTCCGAAAAAGCCTGGGTGCATGTGCTGACTGCCACGACTCCCCGATTTTATTTTGATATTCGGAACGAATTAAAAGCCAATCAAAACGGCGAGACCTTGTTTTCTTCACCTGTGCCGCTGATAAAATCCTTGCAGTTCGTGCTGGGTGATATTCAAAAAATAACTTTGCAAAAACATTTTAATATCATCAAACGGCGCGCCGATTTTACCCGCGCAATGACCAAAGTTTTAGGATTAAAACTTTATTCCAGCGCGCCATCGGATTCTGTCACGGCGATTTCATTACCAGATGGTTTTAAGGGCGCCGAGTTACGTGCTCATCTTGAAAAAAAGTATAGTGTTACGGTCATGGGCGGCCAAGATCAGGCGAAAGGTAAAATAATTCGGATGGGCCACATGGGCTACATTTTGGACGAGCATTTGATTCAGTCCATGACCAGTTTTGCTGAGGCCTTAAATGAGTTCGGTTTTAAGGTCGATAGCCAAAGTGTAAAACAAGCAGCAATTCAGTGGTTAAAGGTTTCGATATGATTGAAAAAAAGAAAAAGATTTTAATTTGTGACCGCTTTGCTATACAGGCCTTAATTCCACTTAAAACAAATCCAAACTACGAAGTTGTAACGGTGATTTCACCCCTGCAGATTTCGCATGAACTAAGTTCCGCGCACGCCTTAATTATTCGATCAAAAAATAAAATCACCGCAGAATTTTTAGCAGATGCAAAAAATCTTGAAGTCATAGTCACTTGCACCAGTGGTTATGATCACATCGATTTAGTTGCCACAAAAAAAAGAAATATCTGTGTGATGTACACTCCGGAAGCCAATCTGATTGCAGCGGCAGAGATGACTTGGGCGCTACTGCTAAGTTGCACGCGGCATGTAATTCCCGCTCACCGCGATGTTAAGTCTGGAAAATGGCAACGGGAACCGTACGCGGGCACAGAGCTTAGCGGAAAAACCTTAGGTGTGGTTGGCCTTGGTCGGGTTGGATCGCACGTGGCAAAAATCGCAAGTAGCTTTAATATGACCGTGCTTGCTTTTGATCCCTATCAAGATGATCCAGCTTTTGAAAAAGCAAATGCCGAACGCTGCAGTTATGAAGAACTTTTAAAGCAATGTGATGTCTTAACATTTCATGTGCCCGCTACAACAGAAACCAAACACATGCTTAATCGCACTCACTATGAATTTTTAAGTCCGCATGTTTTAGTGATTAATACCTCGCGCGGGTCGGTCATTCATGAAAATGATTTGGTCGAAGCTTTAAATGATAAAAAAATTCGCGCCGCAGGTCTTGATGTTTTCGAGAAAGAACCATTAGGACATGAATCAAAATTAATGAAATGTGCAAATGTGGTTTTCACTCCGCATTTGGGCGGCTACACCGTTGAAGCCTTCCAGAAGGCCTCAGCGCAGGCTGCAACTCAGCTTGATAATTATTTTAACTTAAAAAAAATTCAAAATGGCTTACCACTAAATAATCTTTGGGGTTCGCTGTCATTTCAGGAAGGAAATTAGCCTATGTCAGCATTAGTCGTTGTTGGAGCCCAATGGGGAGACGAAGGTAAAGGAAAACTTGTCGATGTGTTCGCTGCGAATTCTGATTTGATCGTGCGTTTTCAAGGCGGCTCGAACGCAGGACACACTTTGGTCGTCAACGGAAAAAAAACTGTGCTGCACCTAATTCCTTCTGGAATTTTACATCCGGAAAAAATGTGCATCATTGCATCGGGTGTGGTGATTGATATTTTCGGACTTGTGGAAGAAATAAAAAAACTAAAAGAAACCGGCTTTGCAATTTCTAATACTCAGTTATTAATTTCAGATAGCGCCACCGTGCTACTTCCTTACCACAAAGCTCTTGATCAAGCGCGCGAAAAAAGTTTATCCGAAGGTAAAATTGGAACAACCGGAAAAGGCATTGGCCCTGCTTACGAAGATCGCGCCTCGCGACGAGCCTTAGTCATGAGTGACTTGTATGATACAAAAAATTTATTAGCTAAATTAGAATTCGTCTTAAAAGAAAAGAATACATTACTAACAAAAATGTACGATGCGCCGGAGATAAAGGCCAAAGATGTGTTTGAGCAAATTCAAACTGTCGTCGAAGAGTTAAAAACTTACCGCGCGACAGATATTGGTTTGATCGTCTCCAACAAATTAAAACAAGGACGACGCGTTTTATTCGAAGGCGCTCAAGGTACTTTGCTAGATATCCAGCATGGCACCTACCCTTTCGTCACTAGCAGTTCAACGCTATCAGGCTCTGCTGCCACTAGTGTAGGTATTGGTCCCCATCACTTACAAAAAATTGTTGGTGTGTTTAAAGCCTACTGCACACGTGTCGGTAGCGGCCCTTTTCCCACTGAGCTGAAAGACGACGTCGGAGCAAAAATCCAAAAAGAAGGTCACGAATTTGGATCCACAACGGGGCGCACCCGCCGTTGTGGCTGGTTAGATTTAGTGGCACTAAAACATGCGATTCGTTTGAATGGTATCAACAGTCTAGCCATGATGAAAATTGATGTTTTATCAGGCCATGAACAAGTTGGAGTTTGCACAGCCTATAAATTAAACGGAGAAATTATTCACGATTTCCCAACGGCTACTGATCTGGTTAGCAAAGTGGAACCCGTGATTGAGTACATGCCCGGTTGGACAGAAGACCTTACAGGCGTGAAGACGACGAAGGAATTACCTCTGAAAGCGATGAACTTTTTGAATTTTGTAACGGCTCAAGTTGGTTGCCCCATCGACATAGTTTCCGTGGGTCCCGACCGCGAACAAACTCTGTGGATTAAACCCTTGTTTAAAGATTGAGCACGACTAAAAAAGCGTTTGACTGGGTCTCTATCTTAATAGAAATTGTCGATTCGATTCAAAATGGTTCGCTAGCTCAGCTGGTAGAGCATTTCACTTTTAATGAAAGGGTCGATGGTTCGAATCCATCGCGAGCCACCATTTTTGAGTCGATTTTTTTCTCTTCAAGGTTCCCATCGTCTAGAGGCCTAGGACACCTCCCTTTCACGGAGGATACGCGAGTTCGAATCTCGCTGGGAACGCCAATTTTCTTTCTTTATCGAACTTTCGTTTACATGAATCCACTAAGTTCTTAGTTCTTCATATTTAGTACGCTAAATTTCTTTTGCAAAAACAAATCAGCAAAACTCACATTTACTTATTTTTTTTTAATTTTAAGATATTCAGAAATATTTCAAATTTATCTTCTTGGCTTTCTTCAAGAGACCATTTTTTTACTTCGCTTAATTTTATTGGATGCCTGAGTGCAACCATCACGGCCTGGTCTAAGCATTGGCGATCATTGTTAAAATAAAACCATGCCAGACGATCCATTACGGACTGGGTCGGCGATAGTAATATAACCTCAGTTTTTCCGACTCTAATTTTACCTTCAGGCTTCACCGGCACACGATCGCCGATACCGATCGGGCCCGCCGGAAATTCAACACTTAATTCGATGAATTTATGATAAAAATTTTTGCCTTCGCGCTCAAATCCTAGATTTTCCATCACCGCTATAATTTTTTTATGTTCAGCGGGCGAGATAAAATCAAGATCCTTTGATTCATATTCGTTGTCTGTATAAATAGAGACGACTCCCCCACCGACCAAACAAGTTTGAATGCCCTGCTTTGCTAAGGCTTCCGTAATCAGAGCGGCTAACTCGAGACGTGAAGTTTTGGGACCAATCTTCACAATTCTTTTCCGGTTTTCCTAGGGCGAGTGCGATTACGAAAAAATTTTTTTTGATCTTCAATGGGAACTAATGCCAGGATCGCTTCTAGTAATTGCATGAGTGGTTTTTTTATTGCTAGCCTTGGGCTAACTGAAAAAACTTTTGTTCGTCCGGATTGCTTGGCCACCAGTATTCCTTCTTTTTCCAAACGAATTAATTGCTGGTACACCTGCGAGGTGCTTAAGGTAAATGTAGTGGCTATCGCTCGCGTATGACCTTCACCATAATTGGCGATATATAAAAGAACTTTTTCGGCGGTTGGATTTCCAAAAATAGCTGCGTACATAGGTTACCTCTCGTTCTATTATATAGAACATATGTTCGTAAAACAAGGACATATGTTCTACATAACTGAACATTAGATCTTCACAAGTCGCTTTGTAATCGCCTTCCTAAGCCAAAGCGCACAGAAAAAAGGCTGGAAAAATTTTGACAACATTAGCAAAATTAAGTACTTTTTAGATAAGCGTATTCGGAAACACTAATCCTCAATTCTTCGCATTGGGGACGCCAATCTTGTTATTGGCTATTTATCACAAGCATATTAAATGGTTTTCTCCATTTATTTTCAAAAGTTCCATCTCTGAAGAGTAAGTTCGATGAGAGAAACTTCACGCTTCATATTGGCTCCCGACCTAATTATTTCAATAACTTAATAATAAGCTGAATCTAAAATTAAATAATAATATTTAATTTTCGCTGTGCCTGAATTCAAAATTTCAAATTTTGCAAAAATACTATTTGGTTACTTAAAACTTTTTACTAATTTTCAGGTGGCTTTTGGCTGACTACCGATTCAATTTTTTTCCATAGGGCAATCGGATCAATAGGTCTTGTAAAACAATGTTTATAGCCCATTTTGAAAAGAGACAAAATCTGATCACTGTCTTTAGTATACAAATAAGACATAACAGGTGGTACTGTTCGCCCCTCCATCTTCAATCGCATTTGATCAGGGAATATTGAAAACCCAACGTTGCCTTTCGTAGCATTTACTAGGACCAAATCAAATTTTTTATCCAGATTTTTCAATATTTCCAAGGCAAATGTGCAGTTATAAACATGCGTAGACTTAACCCCAGCATTTTTTAATTTGATAGCTAGTAAATGAGCAGAAGAACTATCCGGCTCAACTATAAGACAAAAAAGCCCGTCAAGAATTAGCGATGGATTCATTTTTATATCCTTTGCAACATGTAAATGTATCTTTTCAGAATAAAAACAACTCCGTAAAGTCCTAAGTATATTTTACACTTCATGTTTACTAATTACAAGGTCATCCATGACTAAGGTTTATAAGTAAAGAAAATGAAAACAGGGTATTGACGCAATAAATAACATACCTAAATTTTTATTATTATTGCGAGCTAACTATGAACATTTTGCTTTGATTCCCAATATCAAGAACCTTAGCAACGTTAAGCATGAATGAATTCATCGTATTCCAACTCAAGTCAGCCACTTTAATTGGGCTCTGAGATCATCATCGTATTAGACTTCTATTTCAATTATTTCGGTTCTAAGACGCTTTACTGAAGAACGCTAATTTCAACTTACGCCGTACCATTTTATCACATCTTTTGTAATTAAAAAAATTTGAATTTACAAAAATGTTGTTTTCGCTATCTCCCTAATCTCTTGAACCACGGCCTTTTCAAACCAAGGGCTTTTATACAACCAAACATTATTGTGCGGAGATAGATGAGGTAGTGGCACATACTTAGGAAGAAAATCACGCCAACAGCGAATCGTCCCGGCGGCATTGTTTTTGCCCTCAGACTTTTAATATTTAGTCTGGGCATAGTTTCCAACAAGTAAGGTCAAACTAATATTTTCCGCTCGATACGCTTTGATGTTTGGTGCGGACAATACTTTGGCTTCCTAGACTTTGAACGTAAACATTCTAAGTTTTTAAACTTCCGTAATAACTTTCCCCAGTGATAAAACTGATCCGTGGAAACACCTCGCTTTTCGCAGACCTGGGTCACTGATTTAGTGGAACTACAGACGGCCTTGATTAAGTACAGATGACGCTTGATCTCTTTGTCTTGATTCGCATTTGATTCCTTAGAAAGCTCTGGTAATATAGGTCCTAGTTGATTTTTAAGTGCAGACATCTTTTTTTTCCTAACGTTTTGAGTTTATCCCAATAGAATCAAAGCATTGGCTAGAATTAGATGGCTGTCTTTTTCGTACTCAACTGGACCAACAAACTTAGTGCCAATGCAATTAACCCAATAACTCCTACTACTTGAATAAATTCTGCCGCTGATGTCCCTAAGTTCCACAACAGCTCCACACGTAGAGCCGCGCAATTTTTAAAGCCTAAACTGTTACACTGTTTAGCGTTTATACACCCAGCGCCTGCCTACTTAACCAAAATTACGCTGAAGTTGGATTATTTTTAGCATTACTTCTGATTAAAGGTCTTTCAACTTTTTACTAACAGTCAGGTGAACTCATGGCCAAACAAAAACAATTACTAAAAATATTTGCGTTAACGCTAGGATTTTTACAATTATCAGTCAATGCATTTGCTGATTGTTCGCAGCAAGAACGCGATTTATCTGAAACGACAGTCCACACCATGGCCGGCTTGATTTGCTCACAGCAAGTCGTCTACCTTGCTGAAAAAGCGCCGCCCTTTGTTGGCAGCGGAGCTACGTATTTTCATTCTTGGAAAGTCGATTCGAACAGTGAATTTATTCATCTCACAGGAACCTGCGCAAAAAAAATTGGTTATGCCTCGGCTAATTCGCCGGTAACTTTAATTCACCCTGGGTATGCACTAGATGTTAAATTCAGTAATTCAAATTTAGAAAAGTGCAATGCCAAAATCACCGGAGTTTTAACTGAACTGGAAATAAAAAATGACAAACCCAACGAAAATTTAATAACTAAAATTGATGAGACCATAAAATCCTACACACCAAAAAACGAGCGAACTGTTGAGGTCGCATTCAACGATGAAAATCCAGCGGGACGATCACTGAAGTACGTAACTATTGGCTACTCTATTGCTGATTTACTTCAAGGCTTTCGCTCGTTATCTCCAGATATAATAAAAAAAGAATTACGATCTTTTTCAATGTTACATACCGTGGATAAGCCAATTATACTGGAATCTCGTGGACTGGATTTTGCTAAAATTGAATTAAATATGAAATTAGAAAAAGTACTTTATGGCGGCACTTTTGGATCGTTAGCCGTATCAGTGTCCGGCGACAGTTACTATAATTCAACACCAACCTCATCAAGAAATTTTTATGTTCGCATGTCCGAAATAATTGACGGTGACGAAGCCCATTCAATCCGCCAAATGGGTTTTAACTACAATGGCGGTAGAAATGCATTTTTCTACGTAGGCTTCGAACCCGCGCGAACTACCAAAATGGCCGGTTGCACAGACATCAACGAGATTACCGGCAACTACTTAAAAACCTATGACTGCAAAAGTAAATACGAAACACTGAAGTGGCTGCTAGAAAAATAATTTTAGAATACGAATATAACTTATTTAAGGACACATAGAAAAATTGGTTGTAGACGAAGTTGTGGTAACGCAGTCATATTTAAAGTTAACCCAGGTTCTTGAAGACATTGTATAAGTCACGGAATTCCCTGGTGGCCCTGCACAATAGCTGCGCGTAAGGCTTACCGACAAACACTCTAACGTCAGCGACGGGGTAGAAAAAACACAGGCACCTGAAACATCTGAATTATTGTACGCAGCCGCACAAAACGGCGGTGGCGGTGGCGGTGGCGGACCACCTACACAAGCTGCTGCGGTGACCCCTACCGGTAAATGTGCTAAAAACTGAGCCCAGTTATCAGGACCGGCCGGTGTTGCTTTAAGTGGTATTAGTAGTGCTTTGCCAGAGGTATGGCCGTTCGTTATTTTTTGACATGGTCCCGATGGGCCCGTGATTTGCTTGTTCGCTGCAGCGGTAACACAATCCGTATTTGCTGAACTTAACCCGCAAGCCTGAGCTAAGACGACTGAACTATTTAAAAAAAAGGCAAAGACGAATATAAAATTAATACTGCTCATACTGAAATTGTCGCACTTTTTTTAAAAAATGGAATAACAAAGTGTTCAAACAGCGGATATCGCACCTAATCTTTATTGTTGATAAAGTTACTTTTCTCGTTATGAGATTTTTTCTAAATTTTTTGTAAGTTAGCTGGGTTTCGTCTTTAACTGGTTAAAGCGAGCAGAAACTTCAAGGACATGTCTAGTTTTTTTCAAAACGGGCAGGCCATGTCCACAAAAAAAGAGTTTTACTTAGAATGCCGTTGTTTTCTAGCAGGAAGTGATTCAAACATTGGTCGAACAAAAACATTAGGATAACAATTCAGTTGTCCACCATTAATCTTTTAAGGAGATCAAATGAAAGCATTATTATTCGTATTAGTAGCAGCCGTATCTTTAACTGCATCAGCAAAAAGCAAATATATCACAGTAGAAGTTTGCGGTTACAACGAAGCTGGTGACATGAATCAATGTAAACTTGTTACTTACAAAGACCGTGGTGCAACTACTCAAGTTAATGAATGTGTTGTTACACAGGGCGAAGCTACCCAATTCGTACCATGTGATCAAGTTGCTGAATCAACAGGCCATGTACCTGCAATTTTAGCAAAAATTAACAAATGGTTTACTGATCGTGGGTTCGTAGCTCCAAAAGATGGCGATGTTTACGGCGGCGGCGCTAACTAATTTTTTTAATACAATCTACGCGTGCATGGACTTAGTTTCGTGCACGTTGCTGGAAAAAATACACAGTGTATAGAATTCTAAATTTAACTGTGGTAACTACGCTTCCATGATATCAACCAGCACCAACGAATCACCAAAAACACCAATTTTTGCCGACCCGATCCAAAGCATACTTGCTACAGTTTCTTTTGATTTGGATGTTCATTTAAGAAAATCCGCGTTTCCTAAAAAAAAGCTTCGGCTGATTGCAGAGCAAACTGGAATACATCAAAAAACATTGTTAAGAATTTTAAAAAAAGAAAACACTCCAACTTACATTACCGTTTTTAAAATTTATAAGTATCTACTAAATGCTAAAGATGACTCCGATGTTTTAAATCGTTGTCCAGAAGTAATAAAACTTTATTTGTTAAAAGCTAATCCCCAGACTTTCGAAAAAAACAAAACATATATTTCCCAACTACCCGATCTTTTAATGCAGAATCCTATCTTTATTCAAATCTACACGCTATGTGACACCGGCTCTGTAAAAAAATCTGAAATACGAAGGCGCTTCGGATTGCATGGACTAGATATCGCCCAGCAAATGGTTGATAAAAAAATTCTATCTGAAATATCAAGCACTGAACTAGTTTTAGGTCCGCAGGTGCTAAACATGCCGCCCGATTACTTACTTAAATGTGGTATTGAATTGGCTAGCACGTATCTAAAGCCCGAAAATTGCTCGGTGCACAACCAAAACTTTATCGGTTTTTACGTTGAGGGTCTTAGTGAAGAGGGCTACAGACAATGGTTACAGATTGATAATGAAGCGTACTTAAAGAAAGTACAAATAGCTAAAAATCCAAAGTACGCTGGTACTCGCCGCGCATTTACATTTAATGTTATAGATGACTTTGAAATCGGAGAAAAAAAATGACAGCACTAAAAACAAATCTGATCGTCCTAGTATTAGCTTTTGCTAGCATCTGCACAGCCGGCGGTGGCTCTGGTGGCGGAGTTGCATCTGTTAAATATATTACCGTTGAAGTTTGTGGTGGCGGCGAGTCCGGTGACCAATGTCGTTTGGTAACATATAAAGTGCGTCCACCTAACCCAGTGACACCCGAAATGTGCATGTTCGGCGAAGCCGGCGAAGAGAAACCATGTTCACAAATAAAAACGACTACACCAAGTTGGCTTAAGAATCTAAGCACATCAACGATTGAAAGCACCGATGCTGCTTCGAACCCAAATAATAACGACGATTCCGGCGGAAATTAATTTAGCTGTAATCTAAGTCAGGCACCAACATTTTTTTTTGATGGTGCCTGCTTTTCAGAATTAATTTTGATAGTAGCTTAGCTGCTTGCTAGAACATCAACAAAAATCTTAATAAATCAAATTGGTTTTCCAGTTGTTGATAAAATTTTGTCTACAAAAATGAAAATTGGAAGCGAAAAGCCCGCTCGTCAAACTTCAACTCTACGCCTATCTTAGCCAGTCTTCTTTAGACTTTGTACAGTCTCTTGTTCATACTTCGCTTCGATGATAAATTTAGATTGTTGCCCCAGTTCGATTATTTCACACATGTCATCTATTGCTTGCGAAATTTTTGGCGATTTTTTTATTTTATTATGAAAATTAAAATCGAGTGCTTTGATGAAATTTTTGTGGATCCCCCCACGGCGCAAAAAGAAAGAATTCGTAACCAACCTAAATGCTGGATTCAACTTAAATCCATGTTGAAAATGATAATAACATTTGCGAAGTAAGCTTGGCGGTATCGAATAGCCGTGCGTGATAACGAGAAGATTTTTTTTGAAATCTTTATAGGCTACAGACTCATACAAAAAATTTGCATACAGATATGAGTACAAGGTTATTTTAAAAACAGTTTTGAATCCAATTTCATCGATCAATTCAATTGCATTTCGCTTGTATTCAGCCGAGCTTTTTATATAACAGTTGTAATTTAAAAAAGTCGAACAAAGAACGGTGGAATTAAATATTGTCGCCAACAATTCGGCCGAATTTGCAAAGCTTTCGCAAAGTAAAGACTTTAAAATAAAGTCGCGCTGCCCATCAGCAAGTTTTGGATCCAGCATATGATCCGCCACGACATGGCAACTTTCGTGAAAATGATACGACTGCGGTGGACTTGGAATTTCTTCAATCAAAAATTCATTAGGCCGTACAGATTCAATTTCTTTTAAAATGTTAAGCGTAGGTGTATAGGGAATCTGTTTATTTTTAAGAATTTTTTCTAATTGTAAAAAGGGAGTCATTTGATAACTCAAACATGCAGGAACAAATTCAGCTCCTAGGCGTTTCACACTTTGCCGTATATTCCGATAGACTGTATTTTCAGTAACCAAAAGCGCATCACCCAAGACCTCTGACAGCCCATCTTGATGTTTGTATAAAGTACTATATAAAATAAGGTCGTGGAGCTTCATCATTATAAATATCGGTTATACTTTTTTGATTCTTTAAAAAGCAAAGCGGCCAGCTTTATGTCTAGTCAGTGAATAAACCCTAACCTACTTTGACGCACAAAATTTAACGACGGCTTGCCGCTGTTCGCCTAGTTTTTCAATACCTAACGTCATGACGTCACCGGGTTTCAGGAATACCGGATTAGGTTTCTTGTTCAACCCAATGCCCGGAGGCGTGCCCGTGGTTATGATGTCACCGGGTTCAAGCGTCATCAGCGTCGAGCAATAAGCCACGATGGTCGCCACATCGAAAATCATCATCTTGGTATTTCCGGCTTGCTGGCGCACGCCATTAATATCAAGCCACATATTAAGCTTGCCGACGCTGCCTACCTCGTCTGGCGTGACCAGCCATGGGCCTATCGGTCCGAAGGTGTCGAATCCCTTCCCTTTGTCCCAAGTACCACCACGCTCGAATTGAAATTCGCGCTCGGTGACGTCATTAATTAGACAATAGCCTGCGATATGATCGAACGCCGCCTTTTTACTGACGCTTCGCGCCCGCTTGCCGATGACAACGCCAAGTTCGACTTCCCAATCCGATTTCAACGAATTTTTCGGCAGCATCACTGCGTCATTGGGACCAACAATACAGCTGGTCCACTTGTTAAATACGATGGGCTCTTTCGGAATCCGATGGACAGTTTTTTTTGTACGATTAAAGAAATTTAATCCAATCCCAATAAATTTTTTTGGATTTGCAACAGGCGAACCAAGACGTGCTTTGGGATTCACTAGCGGCAGCTTCTCTGGCTTGATCTTGGCAATCTTCGCAAGTGCTTTTGGATGTAGCGTGTCGCCGTTCCAGTCCATAATGACATCAGCCAACGAGCGGATGTTGCCTTCGCTATCAATAAGTCCTGGTTTTTCTTGGCCGACTTTGCCATAGCGGATGAGTTTCATAATTTCTCCTTAAGGTGATCGTAAATTAACTGGTGAGGCCTCAGTCAATCATTATTCTTGATTCTCTTAGACTTCGGACTGCCTTGAAGCAAAACAGTACTAACGCACAGGTGGCTGTTTTTTGTTATTAAAGTGCAGCAAATTTTCTACCGATAGTGCGAGATGATTAGCGTACCTAACCACTCGTTGAAACTTGCAAAAATTTTAGCGACGCATGCAAAATACAGCGGAACTAAGAACACATTTCCCCAAATTCTTGGCGATGGCTACCTATACAATCATAATTCTATTTTTAAAAATGTACGGGATTTTGCCGTTGGTTCTGGCTGCAATTTTACCACAAATCCATCTTTTCCATATTATAGCTTTTCAACTTTGGCACTAAAAGAAATTTTAGCACAAAATGAGGTGCCCCTTATGGATAACGTTTTTTATTTAAAAAATTTCGAAGCTATTCGGCCCAATAAATTTCGTGTCCGAGATCTCTTTGACCTTGGCCCCGTTCAAAACTTAATCCTTCATGAATCAGCACATTTAGTTTCCTTTGGTGTTTTAAAAAAACACCTTTCGCCGCTACCAGCCTTTCAAAAAAGCGAACTTCAAATGGTAGCAATGATGCTCTCAGAGGCTTTTGCGATAACGGTGGAAAATTTAGCCCTTAACTACTTGGATAAAACCGCTATCGATGAATGGTTTTTTCAGAAAAACGCATATTTATCCATTCGAGTTCCAGGTCTAGAATGGATTGCTGACAAAATTGGAATCCATTCGACCGCAAAACTTTTGATGCTAATGTTTCTTGATATCAACTTTTTTAATTCGGAACTTTCGAAGCCTGACCAAGCTAAAATTTTTGAACTCGCAAGAATCGAACCTAAAATAAGGCAAAGCAAAAGGTTTATTCAAAATTTTAAATTGATTCGACGTCGCTCAACTTCTTTTAACCCAGCCTACCGAGTTCAAACCACAACTCTTTATACGCAATATTTGGGCTCTACAAAAAGTCTGACTTCGCTGTTCAATTTTAATCCGCTAACACTTGTCGAAAACACACCTGAAGCTTTAACTGCCATCGAAGAGTTAGTACATGTCATTGAGTGCGGAACGAAGTAAATCGCCGCGGGTACTTAAGCCACGGCTTTGAGTTGCATTTTTTTGATAGATTTTTTATTAAAATCTTTTTCGTAACCAACGACCCAACGGTCTAAAACAGATTCACCCAACTCGTCCCAAATAAAAGTTAAAAAAAGTTCAACTTCATGGGACGCGTCGATTAGTCTTATTCCTTTACCACGTGTTCTTAATGTAGGTTTTGGCTCGTGATGAATATATGTATCGAAGTACTTCTTAGAAAATAATTCATACTCTTTTGTGTACAGAATAAAGGTGTGCCACATTTCATCTATAATCAGCATTGAATCTAAAATTTTTATTTGAGTTGGGATTTCACGACCGATGGATTTGCCCATACTTTTCAACTTAGAATAGTGGGCGATTTGGGAATTTAGGAAGAAAAACCTAAGTAGATCCTGAAAAACTTTGTTTCCAAAACTCTTGTCACATCCGTTATCTTGGCAGAAGCGTGCCACGACTTCAGGATTTTTATATTTCAAAAGGTCCGCTAAACACAAAGCCGGGTTTTTTAGTTTTTTTTTCATTTATATAGTCTCAATAAGGTAACTGAACGAGCCACATTTGATTGTAGTAACAAGCCCACTTGTTTGTGACTCGTGGGCCGTAAGTATAATTTTAGTTACGATGTCACTATCCGCATGGGCCCCAGCAGTTACCAATTGATTGTCTTTCTTCAAAATCTGCTCTGCCACCTTTAATTTTTTTAAGCATTTTATCAGAAATCTTTCGGACTTTTTGAGCTTTTTTACTTTTCGCTGGACTAGACTTTTTTGGTTTTTCTTTTTTCATAATATTTGCCTCCATTTCCTAACTAATTTTCGGTAGATTGTGGAATAAACTTAAGAGCATTTAACAAAATTTTTGACTTTGCAAACTAATGGCTTGGATTAGAACACTGCACTTCGTATCAATTTGCAACGTCGTCCTAAATACTTGAAAGTAGCAAGGCCTTTTTTTTTAATACCCGGGGATCCCCGTCATAAAGCGATCCGCAAATATCATCCCATTTGCGCGGGCCTTCCAATTGTGGTCCATTGAGAAAATTAAAGGATACCGTCGTTTTTGTAATTTTCATTTCTGATCCCATAAAATCAAATACGCCCTTAATCCTTGGGCGGTCTAGAGTGGCAAAAAATAGCAATGTTCCCGTATTGGAAAAACTTTGAAATTGATTAGTACTCCAGCCTTTTTCAAGCGACATGAACGGCAACAATTTTTCTTTTAATCCTAATTTCTGTCGTGGTGAAAGTTCTTTTTTTATATTCAATGATGAATCGGAATAATAGCAAACTCTTTTTGATTCGGACAGTGTTCTAAAAAAATAGGGAATGTCGCCGCGCCTTAACTGAACTAATTCTCCTTCAATCATAGGCCTGTCTTTATTTTTTTGCTTTCGTAACCAGCGAACATATTGAAAGGTTCCTCTGAAAAGAAATCGGATTGGAACTTGATTGATTCCTTTCAGATTTCTTAATGACCTCAACAGCGTATTTTGATTTTCCGAAATTAAGCGCAGCTGCTCAACATAGCCAAATAAACAGGCCAAAATAAATTCACTTTTTAATGGTCTGGCTAAAAATGGAAGAATTCTTTGCAGTCCGCAATTTTTGATGTCTCGCCGCTTTTCAGATGGAATAAGCGAAGTGCTCATCGGCGATTTAAGCGTACTCAATATACATTCAATGTCGATAGGTCCTAACTTGATTTCCGAGCCACACTTGCCCACAACAATATTTTCGTAATGTAAATCTTCGATTCCAAGCCAAGTAGCTAAAGCCAAAAATTGCCCGCTAGCAAGGCAAAGAGCCAGTTGATCTTCTTTGGATACATAAGTTAAAGGCTTCACTGAACTTGTAACTAATTCTTGATAACCTGATTTGAATAGGTCACCTTGACTAAATTTGACTAGCGGCAAAAAGTTGCTAACAAGAATCGGCGACTTTAAATTGATGTCTTCAAAAGCTTGGCGGAACTGACTCTTTTCAGATAGTAAAATCCATTCCCAGATTAAAGGCCTTGGCTTAAATATTTTCTTTCCATTTAAAATCTCAACGGCACGACCAAAATTATGAGTATCTCCGAGTTTTTTTTTATTTGATGCCATTTCCAATGCCTTTTTGAGAATACTATTTAAGTTCAAACACACCAGCGCCGATTATAGAATCATATCTGGGTTACAGCTTTTTGACAAATCGAGAGGATACCAGCATTTGAAAAAAACGAAAGATCTGACTTTCAACTATTCTGAGGTCGAGTTTGGATCAACCCGTGATCTTGAATATGTCAGTGCCCGAACCACACTGACCCGTGGAAAACCAAACCCGCCTGAAGCGCCTTTATGGGCACCAGACAACGTCCTTGTTAATTTGTTCGGAGCAAAGGATTTTGAAAAATTCTGTAAGTCAGCTTGGGGAGTAAAGCCCTTTGTTTTTGAATGTAAAGACGACAAACTTCTTGCAAAATATTTCAACGTGGATCGTTTAAAAAAATCTCTTTTTACCAATGGTGAAGGCATGATGCTTAAGGCCGATAAAAAGGATGCGGGGCTGGATGCCTTAGCGCACGCTTTTTACGAATGGACCCAATTACAGACCACTATCGACCTCTATGCATACTCTGTAAAAACACTTCGAAATGCGCAAGGTGACTGGCACTGGGATAGTCAGGACAAATTTTTATTCTGCTTAGAAGGAAGTGGCACGCTTGAAATTTATGAACCGATCGGGCCACTAATTTTGCCGGAACAGAATTTTCGCAATATATTGCACCTCGGAATTGAGGACACGAAACTCGTCAAAAAAATAAAAAAACAGCCCGGCGATATTATATATATTCCTCGTGGTGTGCCCCATCGCCATATTTTTGATGCTAGTTCACCCGCTATGCACGCGCCAGTTTGGCTAAAACCGATCACTATTCATCGATTATGGTCCCGCTTGACTTTGCATGCGCTGGCCGTTTGCGAATCTGAAATTCAGTTTCGTCAGGCCGTTGATTTGAATGATGTTCAAAATCTTGCTTCTAAAAAATCAATCCGAGCGTTAATGAAATTGTTCGAACGAAACATTGATAAAAATTTAATCGAATATTTTTGGAATGAAGAGCATGTAAGACAGCAACACTTAGCCTTTGATGCTGAGGCCTCTGCCAAGCAAAGTAGGAAAAGACTAAAAGCACAGCCAGCTCAGTCTTACTTTAAAAGGACTTACACGAAGTACGATCTTAATAATTATTTCGGCGTCTGGGAACTAATTTTACCGCATATAAAAATTTATTTAACGGCGCGGGATAAAATAATATTTTCGCGCCTAGTTCGGCTAGATCAATTTCAACTACAAGATTTAAAAAAGTTAAAACTTTCCAAAGAATCAATACAAAACATTGTAAAGTTGCTCATCGACCACGATCTTTTCCGAGTTGAAATTAAAGCGAAGTCAATCAAGATCAAAACCCTGTGACTTAAGCCATTTCTTTTGATTGGCTCTTGGGTCTGCCGATAAACCCGCTACTCTTTTTGAGCTTAGCTTTGACCAGTTGGTCTGGATGGCGCGAACTTTCGAGTAATAACTTGCCGTGCGAGCCTCATATTCAGAAATATTCGGAGATCGGTTGTAAATTTCGCGTGACCAAACAGCCTCTTGACCCAATCGTGGCTTGATATCGCCAGCATCATATCGGGACGGCACGCCTATACACATACCAAAAAGTGCAAAGGTCTTTTCAGGTAATTTTAAAATCGATTTAACTTTTGCCGGATTATTACGAATAGCTCCAATATAGCATATTCCCAAATTCAATGACTCTGCGGCACACGCCATACGTTCCGCTGCGATCGCTGCATCTATAGCAGCCATCGTATAAAACTCAGTCAGCTTTAGTGCTTCTGCCTTAACACCTTGTTTTTTGGCGACAACATTCATTCGGTAGTGATCAGCTAAAAAAACAAAGAACCAAGAGCAAGTTTTAATCTGCTTTTGGTTCCCACAGGCCTTTGCTAACTTATTTCGAGCTGCTGAAGTCTGCACCGAAACGGCACTCCAAAGCTGCAAATTCGCCGAGCTTGATGCACTTTGGGCTGCGGCAAACAATGACTGCATTTTTTTTTCAGAAATCGATTTCTTAGAAAATTGACGAACAGACTTGTGTTGAAGAAATTTTAAAAGTTCCGGTTCATAATTTTTGGCAGGAAATCCGTATTTTTTCTTCCAAACTTCCTGAAAACTCTTATTTTCTAAAGCCGCCTTTTTTTTCATTTCTTAAAAATCTCTGAAAATTTTGAAAAAACCTGGGCTACTTTTTGAGCTCGCTTTGCATGTCTTGTTTTACATTCCAATGGCTGCGACAGAGTTGTCAGCATCCTGTAGTAAAGCCTTTCTTTTCCGGTGAAAGCCGTTCGAGCATGAAGCATTCTAAGGTTGTTGGCAACGTAGACGTCGTCAGGCTCCATTTGCAGTTCAATTGCTTTTTGCCGATTCACCCAATTTAAAAAAGATTTACCTACCGAATCACTTTCAGAAATTTCCGGCACATGAGTACAAACAAAATTTTTATTTCGTAAATGATAAGTCGGTGACCAAAAAACATTACCAATGGAAAAAATAGGCCTTTCGCGGGTAAAAAGTAATGGGTACAGCGAAGGTTCTTTTTTTTCAATTTCATCTAATATTTTCCATGTATCTACAAATCGACTCTGACCACCCTTTTTTGATCTTGCCTGACAAGTCATAATTTGCAAATCTGGTTGGGGCTGTGACGAGACATCGGCATGAAATAGGGCTTCTTTATTTGTTGTTCTGTAGCTAGATGTGCCGCCTATCACTTTGACTTCAAACCATTCAACCTTCAGAGGTTTAACATTTAGAAGTGATTGAACAAATTGATGCCGATCTTTTTTAGCTTGATTAGCAGCACCTGGCATTCGAAACCAAGCAACACCATTTTTATTCAAACTCATCCAAAGTTTTTTTGGCCCGTTTTTGGAATTCCAATCAAATCTTTCAATTTCTGCCATACTGAAATTTTGCATTAATGTTTTTTAAATGGCAAATAAAATGCACGTATGTAAAACCCTGACTCTTAACCCAATCGCTTAGTCAACCTTACGGTTTATTTAATCTGATTTTTTATCGAACTTAATTGTAAATTCAAAACAAGGAATCAGGCTTCTAATTTTTCTCACCCTTCCTTAAAAAAACCACTTCGCCAAGGGGCTGACTGTACCTATGTTCTGGCAACGTTGAGTTTGCTGGGGGGTTAAATCACCGCTTTCAAATGAGGCTGTTGGATGATTTAGGACTTTCATTGATTTAGTTCTATTTATCCATGCAACTTTGTAGTCTGCCATCAGCTCGGGGGCATCTTCGGCGATCAGTAGCGTTTCTGCGTTCCAGAAGGCTGATCTGTAATCCCAGTTAAAAGATCCAATACCCAAAATAGTATCATCAATTAAAAAAGTTTTACCATGGATCGACTGCTTTTGCGGACGAAAAATTTGGGTATTCTTAAGCAGAAGTTGCTGTTGGAATGGGATCGATAGACATTGGGTTAACTGTCCTAACAATGGCAAATGCATTTCGGGTCCATTAAAAATAAACTTCAAAATTACATTTGATGCTGTTAGATTTTTTAAGGTTTCGAAAATATCTTTGGGTGGAATAAAATATGCGTTTTCACCAATCAGACTTTTTCGTGTCATATTTAAATATTTTAAGATAACTAAACTAACTTCAAATTTTCTGTTCACGGTTTCTGATGTCCAGCTTAGCTTAGCCGGCCGCCATAAGGGCATTTCCGGAACAGTTAAAAGCCACGCTTGCGCCAAATTCGATGGGCTGAAGGTTGGCACTGGGCTAATTTCCTTACAAGAAATTTCTTCAGCTAATTGCCACATTTCAAAAAATGATTTTTCGATTACCGCAGTAAACGGGCCCTTGCCTTCTACATCCCAATCTAATTTTGTGGAATCAAAATTTTCTTCGGCTAAGTTTCGCCCGCCAATAATAAATTGATCATCGGCAATCCAAATTTTTCGATGAGTTCGGCCTTGCAAAAATAAAGAGCTTATCGGTGTTTGAGGATTATACTCTTTCCATGAAATGCCTTTACTTCTCCAGAAGCAAATATTGGCCTTAGGCATTGTCGCTGAACCCCAAGCATCTGTAACGATTCGAATCTGCAGATTCGGATATTTAACTTTTTGCTTCGCCAATTGACTTAAGATCAAGTTTCCAAGCGAATCATTTTCTAAATAAAAAGATTCAATGTTGATTTGGTTGATCGATTTTTTGATCGAATCTAAGCGGGCTTTTAAAGAAGTTAAAGGCTGCGCATGAAGACGCACTAAAGTATTTGGCTGTGCGTACAAGGTATGAGTTTGTAGCATAAATAAAATGAAACTAGTAATGGCTAATTTAATCATGGTGACCTTTTAATTAAATTGTTGCGGTGGTTAACGATGACTAACCGACCAAATGGTTCACACCTTCATTCCTAGTCTATGATGATGCAACTGTGGAACCAACTCAGCAAGGCTTTAATAGGCCTCTGCACCTGGAAATTTGCTGTTGACCATTTTGATGCGACGACAGTCAAAAAGTTAGACACTGAAAACGCCTAAGTCTGAGATGATTTCATGAGATTATTCATGACTTGCTGCAAATGCCTAAAGTAATTAATTACGAAGCCGATACGAAGATCAGGGGGATCGATGAACTTCTATTCAAAAAAGTTAAAAAATATACCAGCTTCCATAATGGCCACTGGATTGTTTTTTTTGTTGATAGCCTTTTTCTTTCAAAACTGTGGCAAAAACTCAGCGCAGTCAAGTTCTCCCACCCCCGTGCCTAACCCAGGAGTTTATACCTGCGTTTTAAATAACGGCCAAGCAAGCCCTGAATGCGGTGAACAAGTGCTGATGAAAGAATTTTTTAATTTAGACAACAGCTTAGATTTAAACCGCACCACAGGTCGATTTTTTATAACCGGTCAGCCGACGAACCTAACTGCGATGACGGCCCCAGCCCTAAGTAATAATTTTGTCCGAACTAACAACACGTACACTATATTTAAAACTGCAGTTCCTAGTTCGGTACCACTGTATCGGTATCTTAATACCAACAATAATTATCATTTTTACCTTCCGGGTGTACCCAATCAGGCGCGCCCCGCGTTGCCAGGTTTCACCAACGAATCCATCGAGGGCTACGTTTACCCAGTAACCGCGGGCAGCTGTCCGAACGGCAGCTTACCGGTTTTTCGGTTCTTTTACGGTGCAGGCGGTCTTGAGGATCATCATCGCTTCACGGCCGACAATGCTATTAAAAACAAGTTATTGGCCTTGTCCGGCAGTGGTTGGGTGTCCGAGCAAATTGGTTTTTGCGCGAATGCTGTCACCATCGAACAAACACCCGTCGAGCCTCCGGCAGTTACCGTTTTTCAAGGGTATTCCAAATCTAGTTTATGGATCACGACCATATCCGGATTGTTAAACAGGGTCTTTTTTCAAATAGTACCAAGCGGAACTGATCCGCTGCTACAGGATGGCTTTGTTTACGAAAATAATTCAACTGGCAACCACGTGCCACGAAGCTACAAGGTATTGCCATCTGCTTATCCGGGATCCATTCCACTTTATCGTTATTTTTCGGCAGCAAGTTCAGCGCATGTTTACTCAAATGTAGAGCTTTACGCTCCTGGCTTGACCTCGAATGGAATTGTTGCCTACACCCGTGCCATGATCGATTCAAAGTGTCCGACGGCAAGTACGGCCGTGTACAATATGTATTTACCAAATGGCGTCAGCAGCACAGATGCGTCTCCAAGAAATCTTTATTTGAATATAGACCAGAAGGTTGCGCTGCTACCGACCCTATCGGCAGGAGCTGCCAGAGATGATGGCATCGCATTTTGCTCTTTTAAATAAGGCTTGCACAGACTAAAAATATTTTCTAGTTGGCTGAATATTCCCGACATAGAAAGCTGTTGCCGGCCACACAGCTTTCTCCGCTGACGCAACCACCGTCACAGGATGCAAATCCGTTGGCAGAAATAGTAGCCCAGCCACCGGGCTTGCTTGAGCAATAAGAACTGCCGATTGAACTAACAACGCAATCGCCTTTGCCAGCAAAGCAAAACCCTGTCAAAGCCATGACCACTCCGCCGCCCTCGTAGGGCGAACAGTGCACGAAGCCTGCTGCACTTTGGACGCACTGACCAATGCCGCAGTACGCTTCGCCCGAGCGCGTAACCACGGCGGATCCGTTCGGATTAGTGGCGCAGAATACCGTCCCATTTGGCCCAGCAGCGCAGTGATTTTTGATAGCATGTGCGACGGACGCACCGGCCACAATAACAAGCCACAAACCGAAGAAATATTTTTTTTTCATAAGAATCCTTTTAAAAATTTGACCCAGTTTAGAACTCGTTATTAACTTAACGCTGAAAGAGGTTTTTATGAAAGCAATATTTGTGCTGCCCGTTTTTTTTATTTCCGTAAACATTTTCGCTTACACTAAAGATTGTTCAGCCGTCGATTCCAGTCTTAGATATCATTTTGATAGCCCTGATGGGGGCGCGCCGCGACAGCCGAACGAGAGTTTAATTTTAAGCGGTCAAATTTTAATAAAAGAAAATCAAGATGAAGATGTTTTTATTCGCATCGCTTCGATTGTATTTGCTGATCACGCTGAATGGGAATCAACGCCAGACAAACAAGAGTCTTACGTTCACACGAAGTCGGTTGTAAACGCATCTATTTTTAAAAAGACTGATCAAAAATCAGATCAAAAGCCAATTTTTGATGATCTGATCTTTTGCGAGACCACGATTTACATAGGCGATCCGCTACCATAATTTAGGTTTATGACTATAATCTAGTCCAGAATTCTAAAGCGCCCGTCTGCTATACTGTTCTAGACTTGTCTGATCCTCATCATTTTCCGATTAGTTACCGGGAGATTATGGAAAAAATCTACGATATTTCTTTTATTGAAAATTTCACCGTTATGGGTTTGTTGTTTAATCACGATCAGATCGAAGAACTTTTATTGAAGTATCCCCCATTAATTGCTTTGCCTAAAACCACTTTGATTGTTGAAGGTCAGGCCTCAAGACATTTGATATTTTCAATTAATGAAGCTTTTTATGTTAATTCATCGATGACTGTTAGCTCTGATGTTCCGTTAGCACCAGGACGATCATTTAATTTGTATTCTTTGCTTAGAGGATTTCCTTTTCAGTACAACTTGTGCACAAAAAATGAAACTTTATACTTTCAGTTACCATGGCATGAAATTCAAAATCGCATCGATAGCTTACCCTCGTTAAAAAAATATTTATTGATGATGACCGAGCGCGAGGATTTTAAAATACTTGCTAAAGACTGCGATCATGCGGGCTGCTCTAAAGAATTTCGTCTGGCTTTTTTAGGCTCTTTAGAAGAAGTCAAAATGGCGCCGCACACCTGGTTAGCAAAACAAGACGAAACTGTAATAGAGCCCTTTATCTTACTTGAAGGCATTGTTCAGGCTTCAAAAACTATAGGCGGCAAGCGTGTGCAGTCGCATTGGAAATTGCCACTGCGATCATGGACAAACTGGACAGAGGCCTCAGCCAATTTAGCAGGTCGATTTTCACTACGTTCGCAGTCCAATATTAGTTTATTTAAACTTCCTGCAAAAATTCAAAGGCAACTGAAGGACGAATTTCCTGATGATTTTCAAAAATATACAAATTGGATCACCAATTCAGGTTTGGTCGACAATGAGACTTTAGAAAATGAAACTGATGTAGACGTTGATTTGAATGAAATCTTAGAAAATTCGCCGACAACGAAATTTCAGTGGTGGAAAAAATTTCCTTTTGTAATGCAAAATGATCAGATGGATTGCGGCCCTGCATGCTTGGCTATGATTTCCTGTTTTTATGGAAAAGAATTGCCATTACAATTTTGGCGATCGCAACTAAGCACAAACCGCGAAGGAACAAGTCTTTTTGATATCGCAGTCGTAGCTGAAAAAAATGGTCTTATTAGCCACGCCTTCGAAGCTGAAAACCTAAGCGCCATCGACAGTGCCACCTTGCCGGTGATCGTGCTTCGCAAATACCATTACATGGTTTTGTATAAAATTGCCAAAGACTATGTCGTGGTTGGTGATTCTGGATATGGCATCAAAAAAATGACACATCATGAATTTCATCAGGGCTTTGAACAAGTTTACTTATTTATGCGGCCGACGGCTGAATTTTCTGAACATACAGTTGAATCTGAACCTAACTCCCACTTTTTTAAGCTAGGTATGGTTTTTAAAAATGAAATATTATTGGCACTAGCTTGCTCGATCTTTTTAGTTTGCATATCTTTAGCACCGCCAATTTTGACTCAGACACTGCTGGATGATGTCATTGGAACTAAGGATACTGATTTGCTAAAAATAATTCTTGGTGGTTTTTTTGGATTTATTATTTTCAATCAGATGATGACGTGGGCGCGTGCGTATTATGTTAATTATATCTCTTCAAAATTTGATTTCTTAGCTAAAAGTTCTTTCGTACAAAAAATGCTTTCGCTACCCTATCAGTATTTTGCGACAAGGCATGTCGGGGATTTTACCCGTCGATTGCAAGAGTTTGAAAAAGTTCGAAGTTTTATAACCAATACGGGAATAACTTTACTTTTGAATTTCTTTTCATTGATTATTTATTTTTGCGCACTATTCCTTTACAATTATAAAATTGGACTTTTAGCGTTGGTTTTAGCTCCACCATTTCTTTTTATTTCGATGGCTTTTTCTAGAAAACTTACAACTTTATATTCCGAAACTTTCACCAGCATGTCCGACCAAGATAGCTATATCACCGATGTCATTAAAGGCATTCAATCTATCAAATCCATGGGCGCAGAATTATCCGCGCGCCGAAGATTCGAAGAGCGCTTGGCGAAAACTTTAAAAAGTCGCTATCGCTTTCAGTTAACTGGTGTGATGCTGGTTGGCTTTGTCGACATGTATTTTTATTTGGTCAAATACGGCATGATGGGATTTACAGTTTACTTAGCCATGCACCGAGAACTGACTCCTGGACAAGTCGTTGCGCTTTCAATGATTATTTCACAAGTGTTAGAACCCTTTGAAAAAATGGCCTACCAGTGGTCTGACTTTCAAGAAGTCAAAGCGGTTCTATCAAGATTAAATGACGTCTTTCTTGCTACCAGCGAAAATGCGTCCAGTTTGAAATTAGGGCAAAAGCACGATCACTTCCACGGAGAAATTGAATTCAAAGATGTCTGGTTCAAATATGGCGGTGAAGGAAGTGACTGGATACTAAAAGGCGTTTCCTTTCGTATTGAAGCCGGAGAAAATTTAGCCATCGTAGGTCCCAGCGGATCTGGAAAATCCACGATCGTGCAACTTTTAGTACGCATGTATACGCCTAATAAGGGACAAATTTTTATCGATGGCAAGGACTATCGTGAATATGATCTAAATTGGCTTCGTGAAAAAATTGGATTAATCACCCAGGAAAGTCATTTGTTTGCATGTTCTATTGAAGAAAATTTAACTTTTCCGTTTGGCGAAATTGAAGCTGAAAAAATGCAGAAGGCAGCCGAAATCGCCGATGCCAGTAACTTTATTGAAAAAAAATCCGGGCACTACAAACACTTGGTACCTAGCGGTGGGTACGGATTTTCAGGCGGCGAAAAACAGCGCTTAACTTTAGCACGAACTTTGTATAAAAATCCAAGCCTGCTTATTTTGGACGAAGCAACTTCAGCTTTAGATGGAATTTCTGAAAAAACTTTTTTAAAAAACATTCACATGTGGTCAAAAGATAAGACAATCATTAGCATCGCACACCGCTTCTCAACTGTAAAGTATTCAAATTTAGTGCTGGTGCTGAACGAGGGGCGCTTAGTCGCTTTGGGTACTCACGATGAGTTGGCTCAAACGTGCGCTTTGTATCAAGAATTATTCGCCGAAACTTTGCAGCAATCTCGAGATGCAGCATGAGTAAAAAATTAAGCTGGTCAGCTATCGAATTCATTCAAAAACCAAGTTCAAAAGTTTTAAATTGGTTTATCACTATTTTTGTTTTTTCCTTATTTACCCTGATATTATCCGGTTTTTATATTCCGATGAATGTCGTAGTATCTGCTGAAGGCAAAATTAATTCTGAACTTGGAGAATTTGAAGTTTTAGCCCCGCGTTCAGGCATTTTCATTCGCGTTGCTGATGAAAACACGCCTGTAAATGAAAATGATTTAATAGGTTACATCCAGCCACGGGCATTTTCTAAAGATCAGGTTTTAGACATCATAAAATCTTTGGAAGCCACGGCCACTGGTAATTTCGAAGAATTAACTAAAAGGATTATCAAGCTACAAAAAGAATATCCAGCCAACAAATGGCAATTAGCAGATCCTGATCTAAGCCTACCGATGACTCAAATTTTTTCAAAGCTTTCAGATTTCCAAGAAAATATAAAAAAGAATCAAGAAGCTATATCTTCAGAAACATTTTTGCTTAAACAGCATGAAAAAGAACTATTTATTAAAATAGCCAAATTAAAAAAAATTGCCAGTGCAAAAAGTTATAGTTTTTTTATTGAAAGCATTCAAGATGAAGTGCGAAAAAATTCTTTGCAGATAGCTCAAATCGAAAATTCCTATAACATGAAATCTGCTGCGAATCGTCAGTTATTTGAAAATGAGGTACGTAAATCTGTATTACAAATTAGTAATTATCTTATTTTAAGTGAAATTCGAGCCCCAATTGCAGGCCAAGTTTATCATTGGGTCAAAGAAACTAAATCAAATGTTCTACAAAATGTCCTTCTAGGCCAATTGACCCCTGAAAATTCAAAATTAGTTGCAAAAATAGAAGTCGTTTCAAGAGATTTGCCAAAGTTAACTAAAGGTCTAGAACTTTTTTATAAATTAGAGGCATTTCCTTACGAAAAATTTGGCACTGCCGAAGGCACTGTGATAGATATCAAAAATATTAGAATCACAAGCTCAGATCCGCCTACGAATTCAATTGGTGCTAGCAAAAACATTTATGAAGTTAGCGCCTCGGTGCGGGCGCCGGCAAACGTCATAATGGCGCAAATTCCGATCGGTTCTAGGTTTACAACTGACATCATCACTAAAAAAACCAATCTTACATTTTTTATATTAAATAAAATTTTTGGTGATCGATTTTGAAAATGCACTTTGCCATAGTGTTTTTTTTATTCTCTACCACTGGATGGGCCCAAACTCCTGAAAAGATAAAGTCTCAGATATCTGAAGATGAATTACTTTCCTGTGCTGCCGATTACTATTTAAGCTTAAATAGCCAAGGGCGAATAGAGGCAGAATTTAATTTAACTAAAACAATTTCAAATCAATCGGTTATCGGTACCGTACAAGTTGGACGCAGTGACAATTTTATTGCTGGCTCTTCGGCAACAACGTCTGAAACAATCGCGCAAGCGAAGCTCAGTAAAACCGTTATTGATTTTGCTGTAAACAATCAGATTAGCTCTTTGCAGAAAAATCGTGATGCGCAAAAATTTGAAACAAGCTCGGCTTTACTAGACTATTTGCGGTCCATAAATACCAACATCTATGAATTTTTTATTTTTCAACAAGACAAAAACTTGCTACTAACTCAAGCTGAGGAACTACAGAAATTGCGTGATTTCAGTGAAAAGTTATCGCTACTGAAAGTGATTGATCGTGCAGATTTTTTGCTATTACAGGACCGTACGCATCGCATTAAGTTGTCGATTGCCGAGGTTGAAAACCAAATTCAAAAAATAGTGCTAACTTTGCAAACTCAGATTGGGTTTAAGTTCGAAAACATCATATCAACTACCCGTCCCAAAGAAACGACTTCGGACACTTTGAAGCTGCAGATAAGTAAGCATCCTTTGCTGCAGTCATCACAGTTAAAAATTGAATCATTAAAATATAGTCTGCAAGCCAACGAGCGCGACTGGTGGCCAAAGCTAGCTGCAGAAGTTGGATTAAACCAGCAGCTGGCTCAAAGTAATTTAACATCGCATTCTGGAGCCAGTCCTTTTATTGCGTTGTCTTTATCAATGAATTTTAATTTTGATCTGTATACGACACAAAAAAGTAGGGCTCAGCAAACAATTAATCAGACTGAAATTCTGCAAAAAAATCTATATTTTCGTGAAAAACAAACTATTGACGCCAATCAACTTGAACTGGATTCACTAAAAAACAAAAAAAAATTAATGTCAGAAAGATTATCCAATTTACGCAACCTGTATCATTTACAATTAACAAAATTCAAATCAGGACGGCTTACATTTTTTCAACTTAAAGACATCGAATCCGATTTATTCGATGTCGAACGCGCGACGACCAAGCTTGACTTGCAAATGACTAGAATCAATAAAGAGATGCAATTATCCAGCGACTCTATTTCAAAAACAGATGCAAACTTTTTAAAAACCAAGTGCAGCAAGTAGCAAACCAGTTGTAAAGTCTCGCAAAAACAAAATGCTACTAAAACACAGCTATTCTGTGTTTGCGTCCCAATGTTTGCCGTAGGTAAGATGCGTCAACATGAAAGTCTTGCATCGTCGAATTATGAATTCAATTTTAGTCGGGAATTTTTAGTTCGGTTTTTCTGTTTTGACGCCTTGAACAAATGGTAAACATAAAGAAAAATACCCGCTAGCGAGATATTAATTTACGCGCATACTTGATAAAAGGATGCTCTGCGGTTAATACTTTGAGGCCTGCAAACTAATTGAGTTTTACTAGCAAATCTGTCAGGCTAAAATCAGGACTAAAGCTTTAAGCTGGGGCGGAAGTAGACATAATAGTTTTGAGACTTAACTTAGAAAGAGACTTAACTTGATACAAAATTTAATATTATCTGGTTTCATGAGCTTAATATTCACTGCATTCTCAACACATGCGCACGCTGAGTCGTCGATAAGTTGTCTCAAAACAATTTTGCAGGATCAAGATTTTGCGAATAATGCACATCACCCGCAAAAGTATTTTTTTTCACGTGCTGAAAACCAGTCCAAAGAATTTTATCTAATTGGTGATCAAAAAAGTTTTTTTTGCAGAACTACTTTAAATTTTGAAACAGATTCAACCCTTGAAATAAAAATTATCCCCGCTGGAACTGAATCAACTTTTCTTATTTATTTTTCAAAGATTGCGCTCCGTAAAGCAAAGCCCCAAACAAAAAGTGCAAGTGTTCCGATTATTGATGGATTTCTACCTGTGCACCAAATCCAAGAGTCAGCGACTGATATTGATGCCGTCAAAGGTAAAAAAATAGTCGCCATTTGCAGTTCGACGAGTGATCAACGATTGATTCAGCAGCAGATCACCAACCTAGCACGATTAGAAATTCAGGATCTTTTTGCAGATTTTGGTGAATCACGAGATGGAATCGCTTACAATTATGATGTAAAAGAAAAAGAAAAAAATCAGTGGCGTAAGGAATATGATTTGAAGCTTAAAAATATTCTAGAGCTATGCAAACAAGTTCCCGAACTAAAGTCCGTTTCAGAAAGTGTTGCTGCAAAAATTCAACTAAAATCGGATCTGGATTTTAAGGTTTTGGAATCAGATTCAGATTCAGGTATTAAGTCCAGTAAAAAAAATAAGCCTGCCGCCGCCGTAACTCAATAAAAGCTGGGCCGTGTTGCCCAAGTAATTCATGTTACCGAAATGACTCGTTTTGAATCGTTTTTTTGATAATTCGGATTTCATGAGATTTCCTTTTTCTTGTTTTCATT